>DATKBQ010000590.1:0-9002 GCA_035546375.1 Planctomycetota bacterium
GCGCTGCTCCCGCGCGTCTTGAACGCGCTGAGCGCCCAAGGCAACCCCGCCGCGATCGAGATCCTGCTCGACGACGTCCAGGCCCAGATGATCGACCGCACCCTGCGCGCGCGCTTCTACGGCTTGGCGCGGATCCGCTCCGAGAAGTCGATCGACGCGGTCTTGGATCTGATGAAGCTCGTCGGCTTCTTCGAGATCTACACCTACGCGGAGGACTTCCGCCTGGCGCTGGTGGTCTTGACCGGCGAGGACCTGGGCCGCGACCACGACGCCTGGAGCACGTGGTGGAACGCCAACCGCAAGACGTTCAAGGTCGACCCGCGCATGCCCAAGCTCCAGGGCGGCGATTGGACGCGCTGGAGCGACTACTGGGGGCTCCCCCCCAAGCAGCCGGGCGCCGAGACCGAGCCCCCGCCCGAGCCGCCCTCCGAGCCGCCCCCCTCCGATCGATCCGTCCGGGGCCGCTGAGGCCTCCCCCACCCGGGCGTGGAAGGTTTGCGGCCGCGCGGCGAAGATCACGGGCCGGGCCCCCGCCTCTCCCGGACTCGATGCAGCTCTACCTGATCCGCCACGGCCTGGCCGCAGACGGGGGCGCGGACGAGACCCGCCCGCTGACGGACGAAGGGCGCGCGCGCATCGCGGAGGAGGCGGCGGCGCTGCGGCGCCTCGGAGTGCAGTTCGACCGCCTCCTGCACAGCCCGCTGCTTCGCGCCGCGCAGACCGCGGAGGCGCTCGCGGACCTGGTCCTGGGGAAAAGCTTGCCCACGCCACGGCTCGCGCTCGCGCCCTCCGAGGAGCTCCTGGCGGAGTTCGTCGGCGAGAGCGTGGCCCTCGTCGGCCACGAGCCCTGGCTCAGCGAGCTCGTCGCGTGGCTCGTCACCGGCGAGCGCCGCCTCGGGCCGCGCTTCGCCATCGAGAAGGGCGGTGTCGCGCTGCTCGAGGGCGAGCCGCGCCCCCTGGGCATGGCGCTCGCCGCGTTCCTGCCGCCGGAGGCGCTGCTCGCGATCGGCCGGCGCGGCAGTTAGGTACGGAGTCAGGACCCACCGGATTCCCGACACGCCGCCTGCCGCGGGCGGCGTGTCAGGAATCCGGTGGAGGTTGTCCTGACTCCGTACCGCCCGCGCGCCGCACCCAGTCCAGGCAGCGCTGCATCTGCCGTCGCATCTCGTCCGCCGGGAAGTAGCAGCGCCGCCCGTGCCCGGGCAGGATCCATTCGAAGCGGAAACGCGCCAGGCGCTCCATCGAGCGAACGAGCTCGCCCCAGTCGTACCAGCAGGCGCTGCGGAAGGCGTAGGGGTGACCGAGGCGCTCGCTCCAGGCCAGGTGGTCGCCGGTGAAGAGGTAGCGCTCGCGCCAGAGCAAGCAGGTCGAGCCCCTGGTGTGGCCCGGCACGGGGATCAAGAGCGTCTCGCGGTCCAGCTCGAGCGGCTCGATCCCCTCGATCACGACCTCGGCGCGCCGCAGCTCGCCGCGCGCGTCGCCGGCGTGGATCACCCGCTGGGCCCCCAGGCGCTCGCGCCAGCGGGCGTGGTCGGCTACGTCGTCCGCGTGGGTCAGGAAGAGCGTGCTCGCGCCCCCCAGCTCCTCCAGCCGCTCGGCGAGGGCCGAGCTGAAACGGGGCGAGTCGACGAGCAGGTTCCCCAGGCCCGCGTCCACGCGGTGCACGAAGTAGCTCGCCGCGCCGAAGCTCTTCTCGGAGTGGTAGCCCGCGTGGTGGACCCCGCCGTCGATCGGCACGGGGTACGCCGCCCGCGCCCAGGCCAGCTCCTCCCGCGGGACGCTCCCGGGCTCGACACCGATGGAGCCCGTCGGGCAGGCCACCAGCGCCAGGAGCGCCGCCCGCCGCTCCTCTCGCCCTTCGGGCTGGCGCTGGACGAAGGACTGCTCGCCCGCCTCGTCGAAGGTGGCCGGCGCGATCCAGCGGCAGGCGTCGCAGTCGATGCAGCTCGCGTCGACGAAGAACGGCCCGGGGACGTTGGCAGGGAGTCTCTTCTTCAGCGAGGCCATGGGCGGCTCTGCAGCGACGGGACACGGCTTTCGCCGGGCGCCCCTCGCGGACAGCATCTATAGTGGGAGCCATCGGGGGAGGCTCAAGGGAGCGGCATGGACGAATCGGATCGCATCGGAACCTCCGCGCTGCTCGAGGCGCTCGGCTACTCGCTGGCCTACCGCCAGGACGGGTGGTTCGAGTGCCTGGTCGCGCGGGGCGACGAGCGCTGGATCGGCCGTGGCGCCGAACGCGACGGAGCTCTGGCCGATGCGGTGGCGCGCATGTTCCCCTCGCGCGCGGCACGGCTCCTCTTGCAGGAGCGCCTCGCCGCCTCCTCCGCGGCCGCCGCGCCGGCTGCCTCCGAGGACCTCCCGTCCCGGGCTGAGCCGCAGACCGAGGTGAACGGGAGCAACGGAACCCTGCCGGCGGAGCCTCCGCCGGAGGACTCCGCGCCGGTCGAGGAAGCGTCCACCCAGGTGGAGGATCACGCTACCCCGGATCTTGTGCTGGTGAGGCCGGCGCCACGCGCCGCCCGCGCCGCGGAGCCCGCGTACGACGTCGAGGGCGTGCTCGAGGAGATCGCCGCCATCCTGGAGGAGACGCGCGACGCGCGCGCGGAGCTGGCGCTGTTCGCGCCGGAGCTGCAGCGGCTCTACCTGCTCGAGTGGATCTCCTACGGCCGCGCGCTCGAGGATTACGCCCTGCACGACGTGCGCGTGGTCCACGCCGTCGGCGACCTCGCGCGGAGCTGCTCGGAGCTCGCGCACCTGTGGTACCCCGGCTCGGTGATCGCGCTCAAGCGCGACAAGCGCCCGGTCGACACGGCGGCCGAGCTCGGCCTCTCGCCCCCCGAGCGGCCGCAGACCTGGCGCGAGGTGGCGAAGTACGCAGCCGGTGCGCTGGAGCGCTACTTCGACGAGGCCGGCGCGGACCTGGACGAGTACGGCTGGGCCGACGGCGACCGCTTGGCGCCGGACCACCCCCACGCCGACGCGCTCCTCGGCGAGCTGCGCGCGGCGATCGAGGGGCCGACCGAGCCGCTGGAAGGCCGCTCGAAGGACGCGCCCCTCTACGCCGACGCCGCGCTCGCCCGGCTCGTCGATCCGGCGCGACGGCTGCGCTGGATCCGCCTCTCCAACACGAACCCCGAGCTGTGGGGCGCCCTGGTGGGCCACCTGCGCTGGGTCCTGGGCGACGCGAGGAAGCGGCCGGCGGGCTATGGCCGCGCGCTGCGCGAGGTGCTCGACCCCCGCCACCGTCCGAGCGCGAGCTGGGCCCAGGTCCTGCGCAGGGACGTGGAGGCGAAGCAGCGCAGCCGCATGCGGCGCGACCTCGCCCGCTCCTGCCCCTCGGCCAGCCCGGGCCGGCCGCGGGCCGACGAACTCTTCGCTTGGCTGGTGAAGGCCGTTCACTGGTTCTCGAGCCTCGAGCTCGCGGAGCTGGTGCAGCGCGACAGCGACATCGTGCTCGCCCTGGACGAATCGCGCGCCGCCGACCGGCGCCAGCGCGTGCTCCTGCGGCGCCTCAAGGCGCAGCTCGCCGGCGAGCCGAGCCGGGACGATGCCGCCGACGGAGAATCCCCCGGCGAGGAGCGCGAGGAGGCGGCGGCCCACGCGCAAGGGGCGCCTGCCCACGATCCCTACCAGGAGCTCCGCGCCCTGGTGCGCGAGCGCACGCTCGGCCGGCGCGCGCTCTTCGTCTCGAACCGCCAGGACCCGGCCCTGCGCCACCGGCTGGAGGACGAGCTGGGCCTGACGATCACTTGGTGCCAGCTCGCCGATCGCCGCCTCCAGGCGCAGGCGGGCAGCATCGCCGCGGGCACCTACGACCTGGTGCTCGCCGCGACGGGCTTCCTCTCCCACACTGCCGACGCGATGCTCGCGCGCGCGGCGCGCGGCGCAGGGGTTCCCTACGTGCGCGTCTTCCGCGGCCGCCCCTTGGCCTGCGTGCGCGCCATCGCGCGCGAGCTCGGCCTGATCCAAGCCGCCGAGCCGCGCTGAGCGCTCATCCAGCGAGCGACGCCGCGCGGTGGGCCGCGCGGATCGGCTCCGGGAGCCGGTAGCGCGTCGCGCCGGCGAGCACGATCCGCGCCGCCGTCGCCAGGTCGACGCGGTGGCCGGTCGAGACGTAGACCTCGCGCACGCCCTCGCGCGTGCGCAGCGCCACGCCCACCGTCTCGCCGCCGTGGACGAGCCGGGCGCGCGAGCCGCGCCGCGCGCCCACCGGGCGGTGCTCGCCGACGAGGCACGTCTTCGCGCAGCCGATCGCCGGGACGTCCAGCTCGACGCCCACGTGCGTGGCCACGCCGAAGCGCCGCGGGTGCGCTCGGCCCTGCCCGTCGACGATCAAGAGATCGGGCCGCCGCGCCAAGCGCGCGAAGGCGGCGGCGACGGCGGGCACCTCGCGGAAGCCGAGGAGGCCCGGGACGTAGGGGAACTCGACCGGCAGCGTCGCGGTGGCGCACTCCAGCGGTTGGAGATCGGGCCAGGAGAAGACGCAGATCGCGGCGCGCGCCGATTCGCCGACCACGCTCACGTCCACGCCGCCGACGCACTCGAGGCGCTCGAAGCGGTTCTCGCAGACGACGCGCTCGCGCCACGCCCCTTGCAGCGCCATCGCCTCGCGCGGGCTCGGCGCCCCGCTCCTCGGCCAGAGCGGCATCAGCGGTCCGGATCGGGCGCGGGACCGGGCCAGCGGATCGCGACCCGCGTGCCGTCCTCCCAGCTCTCGCGGCACACCTCGCGGCCCTCGGTGTCGAAGAGGGTCCAGGTGCCGACCTTGGCGCCGGCCTGGTACTCGCCTTGCCACTCGGGCTGGCCGTTCGCGTGCCCGCTCCGCCAGGGGCCGTGGCGCAGCCCGTCGGCGAAGGCCCCCTCCAGTCGTTTCGCGCCGCTCGAGTGCCACTCCGTCCAGCGCCCGGCGCGCAATCCGTCCTCGTAGACGCGGTCCGCGCGCGGCGTGCCGTCGGCGTACCAGGTGCGCCAGGAGCCGTGCAGCCGCCCGCGGCGCCACTCGCTGCGCTCGACGGTGAAGCCGGTGCGCCCGTCGACCTTCTCGCGCACCTCGCCCTGGCAGGCCGCGAGCGCGAGCAGGGTCATGGGAAGGAGCCGGCGCATGGGCCGAAAAGCGTAGCTCGCGGAGCGCAGGCGGGCTCAGGTGCGGCGCCAGGGGAAAACCCTTTGCCGGCCTGGAACGGCGCCGCTAGGTTGGCCCGCTCGCATGCGCCTGGTGCTGTACATCTCGGGTCCCACGGCCCGCTCAGGGCTCGCGGTGCAGCGCGCGCGCCGCCTGTGCAGCGAGACGCTCGCCGGCCGCGCCGAGCTCGAAGTCGTCGACACCTTGGAAGACCCGCAGCGGGCCCTCGAGGAGTGCGTGCGCGTCACGCCGACCCTCGCCTTGGCCGGGGACGTCGGCAGCGCCCGCGCGCCCCGCGTCTTCGGCGACCTGGACGATCCCCAG
The DNA here is from genome assembly GCA_035546375.1 of Planctomycetota bacterium. GTDB lineage: Bacteria > Planctomycetota > UBA1135 > UBA1135 > DATKBQ01. The sequence goes on from DATKBQ010000590.1 coordinate 5,450, forward strand.
GCGGTCCTCTCCGCGCTCGGCCTCACCCCGGCCGGCGCCGGCGCTTGATGGGATGACGGCGAATATCGAGGGGACCGCCCTGGCCGGCGACACGCGGGCGGGGGTCCCGCCCAGCGAAGCGCGCTTCAGGAGCCTGATCGAGCGCGCCGCGGACGCGGTGCTCGTGATCGGGGCCCAGGGGCGCGTGCGCTTCGCGAACCACGCCGCCCAGGAGCTCTTCGGCGCGGGAGCCGACGCCGCCGGAAGGGACACGTTGGCAGGCCAGCCCTTCGGCGTCCCGCTGGCCGGCGCGCAGGCCGCGGAGGTCGACGTCCTGCTCCCCGGCGGCGCGCGGGCCTCGTGCGAGCTGCGCGTGGTCGAGAGCCTGTGGTCGGGGGAGGGCGTGTGGCTCGCGACCTTGCGCGACGTCACGCGGCGCACGCGCATGGAGGAGGCGCTGCGCGAGAGCGAGGAGCGCTACGCGCTCGCCGCGCGCGCGTCGAACGAGGGGCTGTGGGACTGGGACCTCTCGAGCGGCGAGGTCTACTACTCGCCGCGTTGGAAGGCGATGCTCGGCTGCTCGGAGGAGGAGATCGGCACGCGACCCGACGAGTGGCTCGAGCGCGTGCACGCCGAGGACGTCGAGCGCGTGCGCTCCGCGCTGCGCGCCCACGTCGAGGGGCTCAGCTCCCACCTGGAGGCCGAGTACCGCATCCTCCACCGCAACGGCAGCTACCGCTGGGTCCTGTGCCGCGGCCTGGCGGTGCGCGACGCGCAGGGCCGCGCGACCCGCATCGCCGGCTCGCAGGGCGACGTCACGCACCGCAAGCTCGCCGAGGAGCAGCTCGCCCATCGCGCCTTCTACGACCCGCTGACGAACCTCCCGAACCGGGCCTTGTTCCTCGACCGGCTGCGCCACGCGCTGCGCCGCGCCTCGCGTCGCAAGGACTACCTGTTCGCCGTCCTGTTCCTGGACATCGACCGCTTCAAGCTGATCAACGACAGCCTCGGCCACATGGCCGGCGACCGGCTGCTGGTCCTGATCGCGCGGCGGCTGGAACTGGCGCTGCGGCCGGGAGACAGCGTCGCGCGCCTGGGCGGCGACGAGTTCACCGTCCTCCTCGACGACATCCGCGACGTGTCCGACGCGACGCGCGTGGCCGACCGCATCCAGCGCGAGCTGATGAGCCCGTTCCAGATCGGCGGCCAGGAGCTGGGCACCAGCGCCAGCATCGGGATCGCGCTCTCGGCCACCGGCTACGAGCGCCCGGAGGACATCCTGCGCGACGCGGACACGGCCATGTACCGCGCCAAGGCCCAGGGCAAGGCGCGCCACGCGATGTTCGACACCGAGATGCACGCCTGCGCGGTGGCGCTGCTCAAGACCGAGGCCGACCTGCGCCACGCCATCGAGCGCGGCGAGCTGCGCGTCTTCTACCAGCCGATCGTCTCGCTCGACAGCGGCCGCATCAGCGGCGTCGAGGCGCTGGCGCGTTGGATCCACCCCGAGCGCGGCCTCGTGCCGCCCTCGGAGTTCATCCCCGTCGCCGAGGAGACCGGGTTGATCGGCCCGATCGGCCGCTGGGTCCTGCGCGAGGCCTGCCGGGCCGTGCGCTCGTGGTCGGCGGGCGGCGCCAGCGACGACGGTCCGGTGCTCTCGGTCAACCTCTCGAGCCGCCAGCTCGCGCAGCCCGACCTGGTGGCGCAGATCCGCGAGACCCTGGCCGAGGCGGACCTGGACCCGCGCCGGCTGCGGTTGGAGATCACCGAGAGCGCGATCCTCGAGCAGATCGAGAGCGCCGCGGCCACGTTGCTCGAGCTGCGCGCCATCGGCGTGGGGCTCTCGATCGACGACTTCGGCACCGGCTACTCGTCGCTCTCGTATCTGCAGAAGTTCCCCTTCGACACGCTGAAGATCGACCGCTCCTTCGTGGAGGTCATGGGCGAGGACGGCGAGCGCTCGGAGATCGCGCGCACGATCGTCACCATCGGCCACAACCTGGGCAAGGCGGTGATCGCCGAGGGGGTCGAGTCGCCGGCGCAGTTCGCGCTCCTGCGCGAGCTGGGCTGCGAGGCGGCGCAGGGCTACCTGTTCTCCAGGCCGGTCGACGGCGACACGGCGCGCACCCTGATCGCGGTCGGAACGCGCTGGTAGCGCCCCTCACGGGGCCGGGCGCGCGCCGCGGCTCCACAGGGCGTACAGGCAGACGCCCGCGCCGAGCAGCACCGCGTACCCCAGCGCGGCCGCGCGATCGGCGTTGAAGAGGCTGTTGACCACGATCCCGATCGAGCACAGGACGAAGAGGCCCGGCAGCCAGGGGTAGCCGAAGGCGCGGTAGGGCCGCGGCGCCTCGGGTCGCCGCCGGCGCAGCACGAACAGCGCCAGGCCGCACAGGGCGAAGAACGTCCAGTCGGCGATCACCGTGGCATCGAGCAGGCTGTCGAGGGCCGCGGTGTCGAAGGCGGCGCGCCGCCAGACGTAGGCCACGGAGCAGAGGCCCTGGAACAGGATCGCCACCGCCGGCGTGCGCCAGCGCGGGTGCACCCAGCCGGCGCTGGCGAAGAACACGCCGTCGCGCGCCATGGCGTAGTAGATGCGCGGCGTGACCATGAGCAGGACCTGCGTGATGGCGAAGGTGGAGAGCATGACGAGCGCGGCGACCACCTGCTCGCCGCCCGGCATCACGGCTCCCGCCGCGCTCGCCACCGGCGTCGGCGAAGCCGCGACGCCGCCCACGCCCAGGATCGCGATCAAGGAGGCGTTCAGCGCCACGTAGAGCGCGACGACCAGCGCCGTGCCGGCCAGGATCGCCAGCGGCAGCGCGCGCTCCGGCCGGCGGATCTCGCCCGCGACGGCGGCCACGTTCTGCCAGCCGCCGTAGGCGAAGACGACGCCCAGGAGCGCCGCGCCGAAGCCCGAGAGCGAAAGCTCCCGCGACGGGGCCGCGACGGGCTCCACGCGCGGCTCGAGGCCCGACGCCACCGCCGCGCCGAGGGCGACGATCAAGACCATCCCGGCGATCTTCGCGATCATCGACGCGTTCTGGATCCGCGCGCCCAGCTTCACGCCGCGCACGTTGAGCCCGGTCAAGGCGAGGATCAGGAGCGTCGCGATCCAGGGGCGCGGTCCGTCGCCGAAGGCGAGAGCCGGCAGCGCCCGCCGCAAGAGCGCCTGCAGGTGGTCGACGAAGACGCCCGCGACGTAGGCGATCGCGGGCGACACGATGGCCGTGATCAGGATCCAACCGAAGAGGAAGGCGACGAAGCGCCCGAAGCCCTCGCGCAGGAAGACGTACTCCCCGCCCGCACGCGGCAGCATGCCGCCCAGCTCGGCGAAGACCAGCGCGCCGCACAGCGCGATCACGCCCCCCAGACCCCACAGGAACAGGATCCCGCCCAGGGAGGGCACCTCGAGCGCGATCCGGCTCGGCGCCTGGAACACGCCGGCCCCGATGATCGAGCCCATCACGATCATCATCGCGTCGAACGGCCCCAGGGCCCGCACCAGACCCGCGCCGGAGCCCTCCCGCGACATCGCCGGAGCCTAGCCACGCGACTTTCGAGTCGCAACTGG
>DATKBQ010000591.1:0-2507 GCA_035546375.1 Planctomycetota bacterium
AGCCGGTCGTAGTTGGAGAGGTCGTGAGGCTTGACCACCAGGTTTCTCACCCTGGGGTCGGCCGGCAGCCTCACCGGCACGGGAGGCGGCAGGTTGCGCAGGTGGGCGCGCCGTTCGAGGACGAGGCGCACGGAATGGGGGTGGGGGGAGTCCTTCTCCAGGGCCTCGCGGGCGGCGAGAGACAGCTCGTGCGCTCCGTAGAGGTCGAGCAGTCCGAGCAAGGCGGCGGTGGAGCCGCCGAGGTTTCTGCCGCGCTCGGCCAGGCGCCGCATCAGCTCGCGCGTCTCGGGCACCGCGTGGTGGAGCCGATCGAGGCCGCGGCCGTGGCGAGCGTTGCGCTTGACCTCGACGAGGGCGCGGACATGCTCGGGATCCTCGATCTGCTCGCCACGAGAGAACGTCCTGCGGTGGGTGGCGACGAGCTCTTGGCGGTCGAAGATGCGCACGGCCTCGAGCGAGGCGAGCACGCTCAGCGTCCGCCGCACGCGGTCGTGGGGCACCGAGTAATCGTTGAGGTCGAAGCGCAGGTAGGGCGTCTTGCCGACGGTGACCTCGAGCCGCTCGTCGGTTGGGAAGGCATCGGGCGGCAGGGGCAGCAGCCGCTCGCGTTCCTGCGCGAAGGCCTCGCGTACGGTCAAGGTGGTGTCGGCCGGGCAGCGGCGGTCGGCCGCCGGTCCCTGACACCACACATTGGCCTGGGCGTTGAGCTGCTCGACGTCGCGGATCGCGCGGCCGGCGAAGAAGGCGGTCCGCACGTAGCGGATCGCCCGCTCGACCCGCCCCTTCTCGTTCCCGCGGGCGGGTGCGCAGGGCCGCGGCTCGAAACGGTAGTGGCCGGCCAGAGCCGCGATCGTGGGGTGGAAGCGCACCGCATCGCCCTGGCGCTCGAGCACCACCGACTTGAGGTTGTCGTACAGCGCCACTCTGGCCACCCCGTCAAAGGCCGCGAAGGCCTCGACGTGGCCGCGCAGAAAGCTCGGCATCCTCTGGTCGAGGAAGAAGCGGACAAACAGCATGCGCGACCACGACAGCACCATGACGAAGGCGACGAGACGGCGCATCGCGCTGCCGACTTTGATCTGCCCGAAGTGAGCCCAGTCCACCTGCGCCTGCTCGCCCGGAAGAGTGCGCAGGCGCAGGTAGGCCTCGGCCCGTGGCCGCGGGCGCAACAGCGCCATCTGATGGCGAAAGTGCGAGCCGCCTCCGCCGTAGCCGCGCCCGCGCACCATCTCGTGCAGGCGGCTGGCCGGCAGGCGGGGGTGGCGCGTCAGAGTCGCCTGCAGGAAGGGGACGAAAGGGTCGATCATCGAGGGCCGCTGAACGGCGGCCACCGGCTCGGCGCCCTCGGCCAGCACCCTGGTCACCGTGTTGTGGTGCACGCCGAGCTCGCGGGCGATCGTGCCCATGCGCCATTTCTCGGCGTGGTACAGGCGGCGGATCAGCGCCTCTTGGTCAGCGGAGATCGTCATCGTCCCCTCCTTGCGCACGGGCCCGCTGGCACGCCGCTCAGCTTCGTCGCCGGCGAAGGAAGTTCCACCGGCCGTAGGGCCGGCAGGCGGTGCCGCACACGCTGCACAGCACCCCAGTCGGCCCCGAAACCCACCCTCGAGGGCCAGGAGTCACCTCGGCGGCGGGCGCAGCCAGTTTGGCGGGGGTGGGGACCGCCCGGGTACCCTGATGCGTCATCTTCGCTTCCCGGCGAGCGAGGTAACGAGCTTGCCTCGCGGCATGTAAACGCCGGCCGCGATCAGTGGACTGGTGCCGCCGCCCCGCCTCTCGCAGCGACCTGCAGCGCACCGCCACCGAGCACTTCAACCCACAGTAGATCTGCCCCCGGTCGCAGTGCGAGCAGATCGCCACCGCCCTGCGGCACAGGCCACAGGTGAACAGACGGTAGTCCTCGCGCTTCGGCAGCCAGGCGCTGCCGAAGGACTGGACGAGGACCGCATCTCACGGCCATACTCGCCGAGCAAACTGGGCCACCAAGCCCCGTTCGCTCCCGAGGCTCTGGGTTGACCGCCAAATCAAGTAGACCCAGAGCCTCGGCCTTTTGCAGCCCGCCCATTCTCGCCGCCACCAAGCCCGCCGCCCCCCCTCCCCCCTCCCCGGCGGGGATGATGCTGGCTGGACCCAGCCTCAAAGCACCACCTCGGATGGCTGCGACCCGCGCTAACAGCCAACTAAGCGCGGTTTCCTACAGCCGCCGACACGCGGGTACAGGGCGTCTGAGGCCGGCGCTGGAACGTGGCACCGGCGGCCGATACCTGGCCGTGTTGACCGAGGATCGGGGAAACCGTTGAGCCTCGAGCCCGAGGAGCCCTCCGAAGCGGCGCCGGCTGTACCTCGACACGTCAGCGTATCTGTGCATTCTGCTGGCGGAGGAAGGAGCGGAGCTCTTGTCGGAGGAGACCGCTGGGGCTGAATTGCTCTCGAGCGTCCTGCTGATCCTCGAAACGCGCCGTAACCTCGTTCGGTTGACAAGGGAGGGCACGTTGACAGCCGAGGCG
>DATKBQ010000592.1:0-3887 GCA_035546375.1 Planctomycetota bacterium
GGCCCGGCAGCCCTTGGCCGCCGCTCTTCCCCCGCGGCACTTGGCCGCCGTTCTTGCCCGGCAGCCCTTGGCCGCCGCTCTTCCCCGGCGGCTCTTGGCCGCCGTTCTTCCCCGGCGGCTCTTGGCCGCCGTTCTTCATCGGCGCGCCTCGCGGCTGCCGCTCGGGCGGACTATCCTCGCCGCCCGCGCGCCCGGCGCGCCGCCTCGATGACGGAGCTGGCCCACCCCGACCGCCTGGCGAAGCTCGCGCAGCTCCGCGAGCTGGGGATCGATCCCTACCCCGCGCGCGGGCTCCCGGCCGAGCCCATCGCCGAGCTGGTGCGCGGCGCGGGCACGCCCGAGAGCCCGGGCGAGCGGATCGGGAGCCAGGTGGCCGTCGCCGGGCGGCTCCTCGCCCTGCGCGACTTCGGGAAGCTGATCTTCGCGCCGCTCGCCGACCGCACGGGCCGGATCCAGGTCGGCCTGCAGCGCGAGCGGCTGGGCGAGTGGTGGCCGCGGCGCAAGCTCCTCGACGGCGGCGACCTGGTGGGCGTGATCGGCGAGCTGGGGCGCACCCAGAAGGGCGAGCTGACGGTGTGGGCCTCCGAGGTCCGGCTGCTGGCCAAGGCGCTCGCGCCGCCTCCGGAGAAGTGGCACGGCCTGGTGGACATCGAGACCCGCTACCGGCGCCGCTACGTGGATCTCTGGGCCTCCGAGGGCGTGCGCGAGGTGTTCGAGAAGCGCAGCCGGCTGCTCGCCACGATCCGGCGCTACCTCGAGGGCGAGGGCTACCTGGAGGTCGAGACGCCGACCCTGCACCCGATCTTCGGCGGGGCCACGGCGCGGCCCTTCGTGACCCACCACAACGCGCTCGACTGCGACCTCTTCCTGCGCATCGCGCCGGAGCTGTACCTCAAGCGCCTGATCGTCGGCGGGCTGGAGCGCGTGTTCGAGATCGCGCGCAACTTCCGGAACGAGGGCCTCTCCAAGCGCCACAACCCCGAGTTCACGATGCTCGAGCTGTACGAGGCCCAGGCCGACTACACGCGCATGATGGAGCTCGCCGAGGGGCTGGTCGAGGCCTGCGCGCTGGCGGTGAACGGGACGACCGTCGCGACCTTCCGCGGCAAGACCTACGACTTGCGCAAGCCCTACCGGCGCGAGCGCTACGCCGATCTCTTCGAGCGCCACGCCGGCTGCGCGCTGGACGACGAGCCGCGCGTGCGCGCGCGCGCCCGCGGGCTCGGCAGCGCGCCCGGAGCGGACTCCGGCAAGCTCGCCAACGACGTCTTCGAGGCGACCGTCGAGCCGCACCTGGAGGGGCCGGTCCTGGTGCACGACTACCCGATCGAGATCTGTCCCCTGGCCAAGGCGAGCCCGTCGGACCCGCGCTTCGCCGAGCGCTTCGAGCTGTTCGTCGCCGGGATGGAGATCGGCAACGCCTTCACGGAGCTGAACGACCCGCAGGAGCAGGAGCGGCGCTTCGCCGAGCAGGTGGCGAGCCAGGACCCCGAGGCTCCCGGCGAGGTCGACGTCGACTACGTCCAGGCGCTCGAGTTCGGCATGCCGCCCGCGGGCGGGCTCGGGATCGGCGTCGACCGGCTGGCGATGGTCCTCACCGGCCAGGACTCGATCCGCGACGTGCTGCTCTTCCCGGCCATGCGGCCGCTGCGCGAGGCCGCACCCGCCGGCGCGGCCGCCGACGGCGATGTTGCGAGCGAAGTCGAGGGCGGGAGCGCGGGGCGCTGACGTGTTCAAGACCTTCCTGAGCTGGCGCTACATGCGCCGCCGGCGCACGAACCTGATCGGCATCATCGGGATCTTCGTCGCCGTCGCCGCGCTGATCCTGATCCTCTCGATCATGACCGGCTTCCTCGAGGAGCAGCGGCGCAGCATCCGCGGCAGCCTCTCCGACGTCATCGTCGTCCCCTACCTGCCCGACGCGGGCACGGACGGGCGCTACCCGCGCGACCCCGAGCCATTGATCGAGGCGATCCGCTCCGAACCCGGGGTCGAGGCCGTGTCCGCGCACCTCGTGTGGTTCGCCATCCTCGGCGGCGACGCCTCCCACGCCTCGCAGATCCTGATGAACTCCCAGGTCGCCCAGGACGCCGGCGTGCTGATGGTCGGCATCGACGTCGCGGACGAGTTCGCGGCCACGTCGTTGCGCGCCGCGCTGACCCGCGAGAGCCCGGACGGCGCGCCGGTCCACGACCCCGACCGGCCCTTCGCCCCGCCGCCGGGGTACGCGATCCGCGGCCGCGAGCTCCCGCGCGTGATCGTCGGCGAGCAGCTCTTCGCCCGCCACGGCCTGCGCCGCGGCTCGCGCATCACGCTCGTGACAGCCGTGCTCGACCCGTCGGGGGACTTCGCGACCTCCAACCGTGAGTTCCTCGTCGCCGGCACCTTCCGCTCGACCGACAACGAGATGGACCTGCAACGCATGTACCTCGAGCGCTCGGAGCTCGTGGAGTTCCTCGCCGGGGTGCATGAGGAGCACGAGGTCCCGCCGGACGCGCTGCGCTACAGCGAGATCCTGGTCAAGGTCGACGACTACGCCGCTCCGATGCTTGTCGCGCGGCGGCAGTCGGGCAGCGCGATCGCCCGGATCGCGGGGGTGCCCAAGGGCAGGGCCGAGCGCGAGCGGCTCGAGGCGGAGCTCCGCGAGCAGGGGCTCGCGCACGTCGAGGTGATGCCACAGGGCCAGGCCGTGCGCGGCCGCCTCGAGGCGAAACTAGGGGAGCAAGGACTCCTGCACCCGCTGAGTCACGTGAAGACCTGGGAGGACTACCGCCGGGTCCTGCTCGGCGCCATCGAGAACGAGCGCAGCCTCATGGCCATCATGCTCTCTCTGGTCCTCTTGGTCGCCGGCTTCACGATCTTCGCCATCCTCTCGATGATGGTCACCGAGAAGCGGCGCGACATCGGGATCCTGACCGCGCTCGGGGCGACGCCGCTCGGCGTGATGAGCTCGTTCTTGATGATCGCGTTCTGGGACGCGTTGATCGGCGCCGTCCTGGGCGCCGGCGCCGGGGTCTGGGCCGCGCTGAAGATCGACCCGATCGAGCGCTGGCTGAGCCGCACCTTCCGCTTCGAGATCTTCGACCGCAGCGTGTACCTCTTCGACCACATCCCGTCGGTGGTCGACCCGCTGCCCGTGGCCCTGATCGTCCTGGGCGCCTTCGTCTGCGCGATCCTCTTCGCCTCGATCCCCGCCTGGAAGGCGGCCAAGCTCGATCCGCTGGACGCGCTGCGCTATGAGTGAGCACGCGCGAGGCTCCCGGGCGCCGGCCGCCGCGCGCGCCGCGCGCCAGCCCGGTAGCGACGTCCTGCTCGCCGCGCGCGGCGTGCGCAAGTCGTTCGCGGTCGCCGACCGCGAGCTGGAGGTCCTGCACGGCGTCGACCTCGACCTGCGCCGGGGTGAGCTGCTCGCGCTGATGGGCCCCTCGGGTGCCGGCAAGTCGACGCTCCTGCACATCCTCGGCCTGCTCGACCGGCCCAGCGAAGGCAGCGTGCTGCTCGAGGGCGCGAGCGCTTGGGAGCTATCGACCCTCGAGCGCGCGCGGCTGCGCAACAAGAAGATCGGCTTCGTCTTCCAGTTCTACCACCTGCTGCCCGAGCTGGACGCGCTGGAGAACGTCGTGCTGCCCGCGATGATCGCCGAGTCGCGCTTGACCTTCATGCGCCGGCGCAACGAGCACTCCGCCAAGGCGCGCGAGCTCCTGGAGCGCTTCGGCCTGGCGGCCCGGATGCGCCACCGTCCCGCCCAGCTCTCCGGCGGCGAGCGCCAGCGCGTCGCCCTGGCGCGGGCCCTGTTCCACGACCCGCCGATCCTGATCGCGGACGAGCCGACGGGAAACTTGGACAGCGGGACTGGCGAGCGCGTGCTCGAGCTGATCTTCGCGGAA
>DATKBQ010000593.1:0-10468 GCA_035546375.1 Planctomycetota bacterium
CGCCTCGGCGACGGGGTTGCCACCGTCCAGCGCCTCGACCCAGAACAGCGTGTGCGGAGCCGTGGCTCGCCAAGCGACGTCACGCGGTCCCAGCGGTACGCCATGGATCGGGACCTCATCGGCCAACGGGAGCGAAGCCAAGGTGGCCACCGGCTTGGCCTGCTCGTCCCACACCTCGACCTTCCGGGCGAAGCGCCACCACGGCACTGCGTGGGACCATGGTCCTTCCAGGCGTGCCACGAGCAGGAACTTGCCGTCGGGTGAGACGTCGGAGCTCGCGTAGACCGCGGGCTCACCCAGAGCCTTCACCGCACCGTTCCCGGCGTCCACCACCACGAACTCACTGGTCGCGTAGTAGGAGAAGAGCGCATCGTCGTGAGCGGTCTCGAGCAGATTGCGCGACTCGTAGGTGGAACGAGCGCTGGCGCCCTCCCCCTCGAGGATCTCCGGTCCCGCAGGGATGGCAGGCGCCTTGGGCGGAGGTCCGCGCTTCGGGACACGGCGAACCAGGAGGCGCTGCTGATCCGGCATCCAGCGCACCCCGGTGCCGAGCAGCCGGTTGACCGCCACCCCTTCGATCTCCTTCAAGTCGCCCCGGACCGATCCCACCCACAGCCCCATGTGGTCGGCGTGACGGGTCGTAAGCGCGAAGCGCTGGCCGTCCACGGTCCAGCTCACTCCGTGAACTTCCACATCCTTCGGCAGGGCGAGCGGGATCTCCGCGCCGCCCTCGACCGGGATGATCCTCGGCGAGGTCGCCCCATGGCGTCCGTGGGTGTCGTTGGTCGTCGGATCGACACGCATGCCGGCGAGCACGTGCATGGGTCCGGCCAGCTCGGCGAGGGGGGGATAGACGACGGGATCGGCGAGCAGCAGGTGCCGTCCCGTCGGTGCCGTCCACACCGAGGGCAGCTGGGGAGCATGGAGTACTGCCATCACCTCCTCGGGGGGCTTGCGCCAGCCGGTCTCGGTTTGCTGGCACGTGACCGCGGCACCGCTGGTCGGGACCAGCGTCGACAGGATGGCAGTGAGGACCGCAAAGGCTTGCAACATGAAACGACTCCTCGGGTCATGGCGCGCCGCCGAGCTCCGACCGCGCGACCGATCTCGGATGACCAGCTGACACCGCTCGAGCGCGCGGAGAGGTCGGCGCGGCGGCGCGGTCCAGCTCGTATGTCGCAGCGTGACGGCGGACGTGCTGGCCTCGGGGCGGTGCTCGATCACGCTAGATGGTGGGCCACACTGGATTCGAACCAGTAACTTCCACGCTGTGAACATGGCACTCTGCCGGTTGAGTTAGTGGCCCGGAGAACCTCCGAGAGCCCTTAGGCGCTCGGGGGGGGGGAGGACTCTAGCCCCGTGCCGGCGCCCTTGGCAAGGGCGCGCTCGCCTGGTGCGTCACCAGGCCCGTCGTCCTCAGGGCACGGTCGTGAACTCCAGCCCGTCGGAAAGCATCGACGCCGTGGGCGACTGCGGATCGCGGAACCAGAACTGCGCGTTGACCACCGTGCCCGGCGAGAACGGCTCGCCGAGCGCCGTGCCCGGCCCGGCGATGAAGGCGAGCCAGTCCAGGCTCGCCGCGCCGTCGCACGTGCCGAGCGTGCCGCCGGTGCTCAGGACCGGCAGGCGCTGGGTCGGCGGGTTGACGCACAGGAAGCTGGAGCTCGCGCCCCAGGGCAGATTGCTACGGCCGCTGAGGCCGTAGAAGAAGATGCCGAGCCTCTGTCCCTCGACGTCGCTGACCTCGATCTGGAAGCCCGAGCTCGCGCTGACGCTCGGCGTGCCTGTCGCACCCATGTTGGCGGTGCAGCCGTTCGTCGTGGTTCCGGCCGTGCAGTAGCTCGTGACCCCGTTTTCGCTCAGTGCCACGCAGGCGGAGAACTCGGACGTCGACCCCTGCGGCTCGGCCGTGGCCGTGGCCGTCACGAGCCAGCCCGCCGGCGCCGTCGACGCCAACTGCACGTCGATGTCCGCGTCCCCGGCGGCGTCCGTGGTGACGCCGGTCGCGCCCAGGAAGACCTGGCCCTCGCCGAAGCCGGAGGGGTCGCAACCCGGAGAGGCGAACACCTCGATCGTGAAGTTGGCGTTGGGCGAGCTGTTCAGAGTCCCCGCGATGTGGATGCCGCCGCTCTCCAGCGTTGCCGAAGCGAGCACCGGGAAGTTCTGCAGCCCGTTGCCCCCGCTGTCGCCGTCGAGTGGGTCGTTGAGGGTCACGCCGGAGCCGCCGCCCGGCGGCAAGAGGTCGATGCCCAGTTGACCGTTGGACGAGATCGAGTTTTGACGGATGCGCACTCCGCTGACCGGGTTGGCCACGACGATGCCTGCCCGCTCGTTGAAAGCGACCGTGTTCGTCGACACGAGCGTACCGGTGGTGGCGTGCGACGCGATGAAGGGGACGACACGGATCCCGTAGAGGTTGGGAACTGGAGCTTGGCCGGAGGGGTCGGTGCCGATGAGGTTGTTCTCGATCGTCGTGCTCGCCGTGGGGCCGTTGATGGTGGTGACGCGGATGCCATCGCCGAAGAGCTGTCCCGCGTAGTGGTTGACTCCCATGACGCGGATGCCGCTGATCACGTTCGCCCGCACGATCGTTCCCGTCGAATCGATCACGCTCACGCCTACGGGCCCCCTCTGGCTGGGGTGCGGCGCCGTGCCGGCAGCCGTCGTGCCGATGTAGTTGCCCTCGATGATGGTTCCGTTGGCGTGCTCCACCTTGACTTGCGTCCCGTCCGGGAATCCCTCCTGCCCGTACTTTCCGGCTCCGGCGATGATGTTCCGCTCTGCCGGCGTCGGCCCCCCGATCCGGTTGTTGTTGGGAAAGCTCGAGTAGGTGCTGCCGCGCACGGCCGCGCCGTTGAACGACCCGGTCAGGACGTTCCCGATCACGACGTTGTCATCCGCCGGGGCGTCGATGCGGACCCCGTCGTTCCCGCTCGAGAGGGTGTTCCCTTCGCCGGGATTGGTCCCGCCGACGACGTTGTTGCGGGCCGGAAGGCCGCCGAAGCCACCCGAGATGTAGACGCCGGCGTAGAGGGGGCCCGATATCGTGCACCCGATGACGCGGTTGTCGTTGCCGGACAACCGCACGCCGTACCCGCAGTAGCTGACTCGATCGAGCCCCTTGACGACGCAGCGGTCCCCGGAAACGTTGATGGCCGGCGCGCTCGTGATCGGAGCGGTCCGAATCCCGACTTCGTTCCCGTTGGGATTCGTGTTGCCGGTGAACGCGGTCTGGGTCGTGAAGTCGACGGTCGTATCGTCATCGGATAGCTGGAACGAGTTGAAGTCCATGAACAGGATCGCGACGCCGCCGCTCCACTCGTTGGGAGGCGCGTTGGGGATGGCGAAGGCGATCGTCTGGGGCCCCGGGGTGTTGTTCGCAGCCGTGCACGCTTCGCGGAATGAGACGACCCCGTCGGGGCCAGGCAAGTTGGCGACCTGCTGGCCACCGCCGAAGTCGACCACGTCCTCGGTCGTGGTGACGGTGATCACCTGCGCGCTCGCCCAAGCGGGGATCGCGCCGATCAACAGCCCCGCCAGCAGTGAAGAAGGAACTCGTTCGCCAAACATGACATGCCTCCGGTTCGGAACCCAGCCTGTGCGACATCGATCGTTGGACACGCAGAGTACGCACGCAGCGCCCGGCCGGGGATACGTCGAAGGCCGTAGTGGATGTGGCACTTGTCCGTAGACAGACTGGCGACGATCGGAATGCGCGGTCCAGATCGTGGACGCGCGGGGCTCGAGATGCGGCGAAAGCGCCCCCGCAGACGCCGAGGAAGAGCTCCAGTCGCTCGCGGATCGAGAGCTTGCGCCGGTCGCAGCATTCCGTGATCGGCTCCCCGGCGACGTGCTCCATCACGGAGTACGGGCTGCCGCGCTCGGTCGCCCCGCTGTCGTGGCCCTGCGCGATGCTCGGCTGCGTCAGCGCCGGGCAAGGGCGCGCTCAGCCGCGCGAGCCGTCGTCGTAGTCCTTGCCGATCCCGCGCAGGATCTCGCCCAGCTTGGCCTCGGCGCGGCGCAGCATCATCCGCAGCGCGTCCTCGCTGCGCCCGCCCATGCGCTCGCCGGCCTGGCGCAGCGAGAGGCCCTCGAAGAAGACCAGGGTGATCGCCTGGCGGTACTCGGGGGTGAGCTGCTGCAGGCCGCTGCGCAGGAGCTCGAAGCGCTCGTCGCGCTGCACCTGGCGCGTCACCGAGAGGTCGCGGCTCGCGGGCTCCTTGCGCGGCGCGAGGTCGCGCTCGGGGTCGAGCGGCATCTCCAGCGCGGTCTCGAGCGAGGCGTCGCGCTTGCCCGCCGCGTAGAACTCGGCCTTGTCGCGGATCTTGTTCTGCAGGATCTGGATCAACCAGCGCAGGAGCGAGCGCTCGCCGCGGTACTCGTAGCTCTTGAAGTCGCGCGTCGCCTCGCGGAACGTCGTCTGGGCCAGGTCGTCGGGCTCCTCCTTGAGGCGCAGGCGCGGGCCGAGGCGCCGGCGCGCCACCTCGACCATCAGCCCGTGGTAGCGCGCGAAGAGCTCGTTGAGCGCGTCGACCTCGCCCTTCTTCGCGCGGCGCACGAGCTCCGCCGTGGCGTCGCTCTCGAAGCCCTCCGGCAGCTCGAAGGGGACCTCCTGCTCCGGGTCGCGAAGCGGATCGGGCACGTCCGTCAGGGGAACCATGGCGGAGCCACACCCTAGCACTCCCCGAGCACGACCCGCCAGCGACGGCGCCCCCGGCGCCGGCCTCATCCGCCGCGGCCGACCAGCTCCAGGAACTCCTGCTCGCCGATGGTGCTCACGCCCAGCTCGGCGGCCTTCCGCGCCTTGCTCCCGGCCGCCGCGCCCCGCACGAGCAGGTCCGTGCTCGCGCTGAGCGAGGACGTGACGCGCCCTCCGGCGGTCTCGACCAGCCGCTTGGCCTCGGCCCGGGTCATGCGCTCCAGCGTGCCGGTGAACACCACGCTCTTGCCCGAGAGGGGTCCCGAGCGGACCTCGGCGCGGGCGCTGTAGTCGATCTCGACGCCGCCCTGGAACAGGCGCTCGAGCAGCGCGCGGTTCTCCTCCCGCGCCCACCACGAGCGCAAGCTCTCCGCTACCTCGGGCCCGACGCCCTCGACCTCCCGCAGCTCGCCGTCCTCCGCCGCCGCGAGCGCCTCCAGCGAGGGGAAGTGCCGCGCGAGGGCGCGCGCCGTCGCCGCGCCGACGTCCGGGATCGCGAGCGCCGTGAGGAAGCGCTCGAAGCTGACCTTCCGCGCCCGCTCGATCTCCCTCAAGAGGTTGTCGACGCTCTTTTCGCCCCAGCGCTCCAGCTCCAGGAGCTGGTCGCGGATCGCGGGCAGGTGGAAGAGGTCCGCCGGCGTGCGCAGGTGCCCGGCGGCGTGGAGCTGCTCGACCATCTTCTCGCCCAGGCGGTCGATCTCGAAGGCGCCGCGGCGCGCGAGCTGCAGCGTGCGACCGACCACCTGCGGCGGGCAGCCGTAGACGTTGGGGCAGCGCCAGTACTTGTTGTCCTGCTCGAGCGGCGTTCCGCAGGCCGGGCAACGCTCGGGCATGGCGAAGGCCTCCGTCCACCCCCACTGCACGCCAGGATGGACGCCTCCGCCGACTCCTTCATCGGCGCGTAGCTCCTCGGGCAGGCGATCGCGCCAGTCCGCGGGTTCCGCTCCCGCAGCCGCTTCGGCCACGCCCATAACTTGGGGGATCACGTCGCCGGCGCGGTGCAGGAAGATCCTGTCGCCGATGCGAACTCCGAGCGCGCACACGTGATCGGCGTTGTGCAGCGTGCTGTGGCGCACGGTCACGCCGCCGATCTGGACCGGATCGAGGTGCGCGCGCGGCGTCAGCCGGCCGTAGGGCCCGACCTGCACCTCGATCGCGCGCAGCACGCTGGTCGCCTCGTTGGGGAGGAACTTGAAGGCGAACTGCCAGCGCGTCGCGCGCGCCGTCGCTCCGAGGCGCTCGCGCAGGGCCAGCCGGTCGAGCTTGGCGACGATGCCGTCCACCTCGAACGGGATCGCCGCGCGCTCGAGCTCCAGCTCGCGGTGGTAGTCGAGGCAGCCCTCCACACCCCCTACGCGACGGGCGCGCCGCGGGGTCGGGAAGCCCCACTCGCGCAGGGCGGTCAAAGCCTCCCAGTGCGTCGCGAATTCGGCTCCCTCGGCGCGCGCGGCCGACCAGGCCAGGAACTGGAGCGGATAGCGGGCAACCTCGGCGGGCTCGTTTCGCCGCACGGCGCCCGCTGCGGCATTGCGCGGGTTGGCGAGCAGGGCGCGCCCGGCGGCCTCGCGCTCCTTGTTGAAACGCCGGAAGGCCTCGCGCTCGATCAGGACCTCGCCGCGCACCTCGAGCAGCGCCGGAGCCGGGCGGACCTCCTCGACGAGCCGCAGCGGGATCGAGCGCACCGTGCGCAGGTTGGCGGTCACGTCCTCCCCCACCTCCCCGTCGCCGCGGGTCAGGCAGCGCTGCAGGACGCCTTCGACGTACAAGAGCGAGATGGAGACGCCGTCCAGCTTGGGCTCGACCACCCACTCCAGCGGCTCCTCTTCGCCGAGCTTGAGGAAGCGCCGGATGCGCCCGACGAATTCCAGCACCTCCTCGGACGTGAACAGGCTCTCGATCGAGAGCATCGGGAGCTCGTGGCGGACCGTCCGGAAGCCCTGGCCCTCGGGCAGCGGGGCGCCGACGCGCTGGGTCGGGCTGTCGGGCTGCACCAGGTCGGGCCGCCGGCGCTCGATCTCGCAGAGCTCGCGGAACAGGCGATCGTATTCCGCGTCGCTGAGGACAGGGCGCGCCTCCACGTAGTAGAGGCGGTCGTGCCGCGCGACCTCCGCGCGCAGCTCCTCGGCCCGCCGTGCCTCCGCGTCGCGCGATGCCATGGCGAGACGCTCCTAGACCACGTCGCGGCCGGTGAACGGGCGCGGGAGGAGCTCGGCCAGCCAAGCCTCGAGCGGCGGGCCCTCGGCGCCTTGGCAGACGACGAAGAGATCCGCGGCGAACTCGCGCAACACTTGGCGGCAGGCGCCGCAGGGGAGCGGCGCCTGGGGCCGGCTGGAGGCGACGGCGATCGCGCGGAAGCGGCGCTCGCCCGCGGAGACCGCCTTGGCGAGGGCAACGCGCTCGGCGCACTGCGACAGGCCGTAGCTCGCATTCTCCACGTTGCAGCCCGCGAAGACCTCGCCGCCTTGGGCGAGCAGGGCCGCGCCGATCCGCACCCCCGAGTAGGGGCTGTAGGCGAGCTGCGCCGCGGCGTGAGCGACACGCAAGAGGTCTCCAGCCTCATCCGCGGACAGCGGAGCGGCGCGCCGAGCGGGCGTGACGGCCCCGGCGGGCCCTGGGGTCGTGGCGCCCTTGGAGGGCTCGGCGGGCGTGGGGAACCCGGCAGGCGTGGCGGGCACGGCCATGCGGCCATGATTCGCGCCGGGCCCCGGGCGCGTCAACCGAGGCCGCCCGGGGCGAACCGGAGCGGATCTTGGTCGGCATCCGAGGATGCCTCCGGCGAGGCCTCGGCCGGCGAATAGCCGAGGTAGGGCACGCGCAGCCGCAGCGTGCGCACGCCGGTCGCGGCGTCCTCGCGCTCCTCGGACTCGAAGACCGCCCGGACCCTCAGGCCGATCAGGTCGGAGGGCTGGAGCTCCAGCTCGCCGCTGACATCGAGCCCGAGGACTTGGAGGACGCGCTTGACGCGGTGGATGCCTCGGTCGCTCCAGGTCAGGCCGTCCCAGCCGGCGGTCCGGCCCGCGTACTCGCCCTCGGCCACCTCCAGGCGCAGGCTCCAGCGGATGCTGCCATCGCGGGAGAGTCCCTCCCGGACGTCGGCGACCCGACAGACGTAGGTGCCCTCGGGGACGGAAACGAAGGACTCGATGTCCTCCACACGGCTGAAATCGAAACGCATGGCTCCTCCTGGTCCGGGCGGGCTCGAATGGCGCCGCTTTCCCCTTCCGGACGGGTGGGCCGGGCCGCGGTTGCAGCTCGGGGCGAGAATTTGGCTGCTCGGGCGTTTTTTTCTCGCCCAGGCGGGAACCCGCGCGCCCTTGGTCGGTTCCGTCCGGGGAAGCTCCCGAGCCAGGAGGCCCATCCGATGCGCACCGTGTTCCTACTCTCCCTCGTGCTCGCCGCCACTGCGCCAGCCGCCGCGCCCGCGAGCGCCCTACCGACCTCCCAACCCCTCGGCCGTCCCGGAGGCGACGCCTCGGGCGAGCACGGCACGGCCGCCGGCAAGTGGGACCTGCCCGGCGGCGGGATGCCGGGCCAGGTACTCGGGCACCTGATCGATTCCCAGGGGACGCCGAGCTACGCGATGAAGGCGATGCTCGCTCCGATGTTCATGAGCCCCACGGGGGGCGTGGCCGGCGTGCTCAAGGGCGCGCTCTTCGAGGTGCCGGGGCCCGTCGCCGGCCCCTTCGCGGTGCTCCACGGCCACTGGAAGGCGGGTCCGCTAGGCCATGGCGAGTTCCGGGCGGTGATCCTCGACCCCGGGGACCCCACGCAAGGGATCCCGCCGCATCCGATCGGCCTGAGGGGCGGCAAGTTCTACGACCCGCACGGCCCGGGCACGCCCGGCCTGTTCAAGGCCCACTGGAAACTGCCCTGAAGCGCCGTCCTGAGGGACGCTGAAGGGGAGCCGGCGCCCACGGGCGCCGGCTCGTTCCATCTCTCGGGAGCTGCGCCGCGCGGCTAGCCATATCAGGGACAGAACGAAACCTCGACGGCGTTCGTCAGGCCGACGCCGGTGCCGTCAGGGTGGGCCGGATCGCGGAACCAGAGCTGGTAGTCGAGGGTCGTGCCCACCATCGCCGGGGTGATCGAGAGCGCCAGCGAAGCGGCTCCCGCGCCGTCGAGGGTGGTCGGGGGCAAGCGCGTGATCGGCGGCTGCACGAGCAGGGTGCCGCCGTAGAAGGGGATGTTCGCTGGGGTCGAGCCGAAGAAGAGGACCGCGCTCGCACCCGGAACGGCATCGCTCACCTCGAGATGGAAGTCGTTCACGGCCGCGCTCGGGATCCCGCGCGCGTCGAGCAAGGGCGCCGTTCCGAGGGAAGTGGTCTTGGCGTTGCCGTAGAGCACGGGCTCGGCGCAGTAGAGCTGCCAAGCGACTCCCACGCGCCAGTCCGCCAGGAGATCGGAGCCGCGGCGAAGCTCGAGGGCATAGGAGCCCGGCCGCAGCCCGTGGATGAAGAGGTGCTCGACGTTGTCGACGGGGCTCGTGCTCTGCACGTTCCCGGCCGCGAAGTAGGGGAGGCCGGGGTCGCCGACGAGGCTCTGCGGGATGCCCGCCGCGTCCAGCCGCCACAGCTCCAGGTCGAGGTCCGGCATCGACCAGGTGGCGAAGGAGGCGGCCACCTCCCGGTTCCACGTGGCGATCACCGAGACGAAGCCCTTGCGGGCTTCGACATCGAAGCGCCACCACCGGCTCTGGCTCGCGCCGATGATCGCCTCCGACCACCCCGCGTGGCGCGCCAGCGGTGCCGCTGCCGCCGAGCTGGCGGATGGCTGCGCGCCGCCGGTCAGGATCCAGTGGCTGCGGTCCACGTGGATCTGGTCGGCGCCGTTGAGCGGGTCGAGGGGCTGGCTCGTGCTGCCGCGCGATGGGCCGGACGCCGGCGCCCCGTTGCTCCAACCGGGACGGTGCTTGGCGCCTGCCATGAGCACCGCCTTGAGCAGGTCGGCGCGCTCGGCGTCGGGATCGACCGAGAGCGCGGGATCGGTGCGCGCGGTCTCGACCAGGAGCGAGGCGGCGCCGGCCACGAGCGGCGTCGCGAAGCTGGTGGCCGGCCCGGGAGCCACCAGCTCCGGCTTCTGCCGTCCGGGGCCGTCGAAGGCCGGGTGCGTGTTGCCCGCCTTGTGCAGCCCGTCGCTGCGGCCGACCGCGATCCCGTTGAAGCTGTTCGAGAGCAGGGGGTAGTCGAGCGGTCCGGTGCCGTTGTTGACGCCGTTGCAGACGACGAGCTGCTGCGTCGCGATGGCGTAGTCCAGCTTGCGCAGCCAGAGGTTCGTGCCGCCGCCGCTGCCGACCCAACTGTTGTTGAAGATCTTGACCGTCGCGAGCTTCGGCGGGGCCGCCCCCGTCCCGTTGAGGAAGCCCGGGCCGAGCCAGTTCGAGGCCTCGTAGCACTCGACTTGCGCGATCCCGGGTGAGATGCCGGTCGAGGTCCCGTACAGGTACCAGCCGACCAGCGTCGCGTGACCGCTCGGCGTCGAGGGACCGCTCTTCAAGACGAAGGTCTTGCCCATGAACTGCGGTTCGCCGAAGTCCGGGGCGTAGCCATTGCTGAAGTAGGCCTCCGCCTGCCCGACCGGAACGTTGGCTCCGCTCGGCTGGTTGCCGGGCCCCAGGCGCTTGATCAGCGCGGTGAGACCGGTCTCGTCGTGGATTGCGGACTGGCCGGGCGCGAGCGGAGCCAGGAGCCCGATGAGGAGCAGGAGACGCCGGATCATGGGGAAGATTGTCCCCTCCATCCCGCGTCCCCGGAAGTCCCCACCTCGGCAACT
>DATKBQ010000594.1:0-10857 GCA_035546375.1 Planctomycetota bacterium
GAGGCGATCCCAGTTCGGCCGGATCAAGCGGTCGTGCACGAGGACGAAGTCACCGATGTAGCCCTCCCGCCCCTCCACCAGGAATGCATCGGCGTCCGGGGCGAGCGCATGTCGCGCCGCAGGCCCGCTGCCCTCGCGCGCCACCAAGCCCATGGCGACGAGCGCATCCAGGAGCATGGACGTGCCGCGCACGGAAGCACCGTCGGCGTGGCTCAACTCGGCAGCGGTCGCGCTGCCCCGCGCGATGCGGGTGAAGAGAGAGGATTCCAGCGCGGTCGCCAGCGCCCGGCTCGAGGCGAACGCCCAGGCGTAGGCGAGGATGCGCTCGGGCCTGGGGCCCGGCAGCGTACGGGGACCCTCGGAGGGCGCCGCGGAACTCGGAGGAGTCGTCATGACCGAAGCCTCGAAGAGGGAACCCGTGGATCCTAGCCGGCCTCGATCACCCGCGCTCGTTCATGGTGTTCCTGCGCGGCCCGCCTCTGCGCCGGCACCCCTTCGCGAGCCTTCTGCGGGAAGGCGAGTGCGCCGCGCGCGATGGTTCGAGCAGGATCTGGTTTCTCGGACAGGACTTGGGCCGCGCGCTACTCGGCCTGCGGCCGGGCAGGGGCCCCGCTGTCCTTCATCCCAGGCGGCAACTAACCTGACACCGAGGGCTCATGCGATACTCGCCCGCGGAATCGGAGGAAAGCGAATGATCCGCAAGATCGCGTCCACCACCTTGGCCGCGCTGGCTCTGCTGGGGCTGGCGATCCCCGGCTGCACCACTCCCCGGGGGAGCGGCGGCGATGGCGGCAATCAGGTCGCCCCCGCCGCCGAGGAGCCCGATCTCGAGGTCCTGTCGGTGATGCACTTGCCCGAGGAGGACGGCGCCCACGGCGGCGAAGACGCCGAGGGCGGCGGCGGCCACGGCGCACACGGGCGTGGTCGGGGCCACGGCGCTCCCGCTAACGACCACGGATCCGCCATGGGTGGCCACGGCCCCCGCGATCAGCGGGAGGAGCGTGCGGGACGGCGCCTGGGAGAAGAGGTCAGGGACTTCACCGTCACGGACAACACCGGGAAGAGCTTTCGACTGGGGACGCTTCGCCGGACCGACGAGAGCACGGGGAAGATCGCCGTCCTGACCTTCTGGTGCACGACGTGCCACAGTTGCCGGGAGATCGAGCGAGGCTTCGACACGAAGGTGAAGGAGTACCAGGCGCAGGGCGTCCTGTTCCTCGCCGTCGACTCGAACTTCACGGACAACGCGAAGCGGGTGAATCGGTTCCTGGAGCAGCACGAGCTGAGCTTCCCGGTCCTCATGGATTCGGAGTCCGAGATCGCCCGGTACTTTGGCGCCAGGTTGACCACGACGACGGCCGTCATCGACGCGGACGGCCGGCTTCGGTACTACGGCGGCTTCCAAGGAGCGGAGGCTGCGGTCCGGAACCTGATGGCTGGCGAGGAGGTGGCCGTCCCGGATAGTCCCGGCGGCGGCTGAATGATCCTGTTCGCTCCCCGGTCGGGGAATTGAAGCTCGATCCGATCCTGGCTCGGTGTGCGCGGCTGCGAGGAACCTTCGCAGCAGCCCGACGCACAGGGGTAGCCGCCCCGCGGCGGGTGTCGCGACGAACAGGCCGGACGACGGCGATCGCGGTAGCACTCTCGATCGCGACGTCGAGCTCCGCCTCCGCCCAGCACGAGCACGGCGGCGAGGCCGCTCCCCAGATGTCTGGCAAGCACGGCGAGGATCAGCACGATGGCATGCCGTCGCAGCATCAGCACGCCCTGCTCGGGCCGTACTCGCCGGCGCGCGAGTCGTCGGGCACGAGCTGGGTCCCGGACGCGAGCCCGATGCACGGGCGGCACTTCGCCCGCGGCGACTGGAGCTTCATGCTGCACGGCTTCGCGACGCTGGTGTACGACGATCAGGGCGGCGATCGCGGCGATGAGGACGTGTTCAGCGCGAACATGCTCATGCTCCACGGCTCGCGGCCACTCGGCGCAGGGACGTTCGGCCTGCGCGGGATGTTCTCCCTCGAGCCCGAGACCATCGGCGACGACGGGTACCCGCTGCTCTTCCAGACCGGGGAGACCGGGGACGGGAAGACGCCGCTCGTCGACGCGCAGCACCCGCACGATCTGTTCATGGAGCTTGCCGCGACCTACTCCCTGCCGATCGGGGAAGAACGCTCGGCGTTCGTCTACCTCGGTCTACCCGGCGAGCCGGCGCTCGGACCGCCGACCTTCATGCACCGCTTCTCCGGCATGGAGATCCCCGAGGCACCGCTCGGGCACCACTGGCTCGACTCGACGCACATCAGCTTCGGCGTCGCCACGCTCGGCGTTACCTGGGGCCGTTTCAAGCTCGATGCCTCGCTGTTCAACGGCCGCGAGCCGGACGAGCAGCGTTGGAACATCGAGACCGAGGCCCTGGATTCCCGCTCGGTCAGGCTCTCGTTCAACCCCACCTCCGAGTGGGCGCTGCAGGCCAGCTACGGCGACCTGCACGCGCCCGAGCAGCTCGAGCCGGACGTCGACGTCGGCCGCACCACCCTCTCGGCCATCCACCACCGCTCCTGGGGCGAGAACGACTGGCAGACCACCTTCGCGGCGGGCTGGAACGACAAGCAGCCGGGGGATACGACGGATGCGTTCTTGATCGAGTCCACCGTGACCCTCGAGCACGTTCACACGATCTTCGCGCGGCTCGAGCGGGGCGAGAAGGACGAGCTCTTCGATGCCGGCCACCCGCTCGCCGGTTCGAGCTTCGACATCGACAAGCTGAGCCTGGGCTACGCGCGCCGGATCGCGATGCTGCGCGGCGTGGACATCGCGCTGGGCGCCCTGGGCAGCGTGTACCGCTTCGACGACGCGCTCGAGCCGGACTACGGCGAGCACCCGCGCTCGTTCATGGTGTTCCTGCGCGGGCGCCTCTGAGGCGCAGGCAGGAGTCGAGTTGCAGGAGAAAGCCGCTCGGCTCGGCTGGCGACCCGAGAAAGTGGAATTCTGACTACGACTCGAAAGTTGCCTAGTTCAGGCGTGCGCGGGCGTGGTTCGCCGCAGCACCTCGCGCGCCTGCTCACCGGGCACCGTGTCGGGGCGGACGGCGGCCTCGTCGAAGTCGCCGCGCAGCGCCTTGAGGGCGTAGCGCTCCTGCTCGATCTCGCTCTGCGTGCGCACGCCGCGGCGGCGGAAGAAGTTCATCGGCGGGCACCAGCCCTGGAGCGCGTGCTGCAGGAGGAAGCCCGCGACGAGGGTGGGCAGCAGGAGCCAGGATCGGCCGCGCAGCGCGCCCAGGCCGAGGCCCAGGACCATCAGGCTCGAGGCGTTCGCCTCGAGCGTGCGCTCGATGTCCCACTCGCGATCCAGCTCCGCGAGACGCTCTCCGATCTCCTCGGGGTGGTACGCGTAGTAGTAGAGGCGTTGCTCGAGCTCGCGCTCGATGCAGTGGTTGTATTCCTCGCGCGTGTGGCGCGGCACCCTCTCGGTCGTGGACGGAAGCATCCGCTCAGCTCCTGTTCGCATGGCGCGCGAGGCATGTCGACGCCGCCGCGCAAGCTGCTTGCGAGCGCGGCGGCTCGCCATTTCGAGGTCGCCCCTGCGTCACACGTAGGCGAGGAAGATCGCGATCGCCAGGGTGACGAGCAGCGCCCAGAAGAAGATCCCGAGCCCGGCGGCGATCGCCTCGCCGGCCTCCTCGGCCGCCGGCGGAGAGGTCGCGGGGACCGCGCGCCGGCGCCCGCCGCGGTAGGGCGGCACTGCCGCCAGGATCAAGGCGACCACCAGGGCGACGAGCAGGAAGCTGAGCCACGGCACGCCCCAGGCCAGCGGCCCGAACGGCGCCAGCCAGATCCCTCCTGTCCAGCTCGCCAGGAACAGGATCAGGAAGAAGAACAGGATCGCCGCCGCGGCGTCGCCCTCGCGGTAACGCCCGCGCCTCCAGCCCGCCGTGGGCACGAAGAGCAGCGTCAGGATCAAGGCGATGCACAGCGCGAACAGGAATTGGCCCCAGAACATGAGTCACCTCCTCGTTCGGGGATGCGGCCCGCGCGGGCGGCGCGGCCGGTTCAGGATCCTGGATACGGGCCAGCCGGTCCGTTTTGGCGCGAGGCGGGGCCCGCGCCTGGGGGAATCCCTCAGGGGACCTGGACCTGGACCATGCCGCCGGGAGGCACCTGGACCGCGGTCTCCTGGCTGCCCTTGGCCTCGGACCAGCGCACGATGCGCGCCGCGCCGGCGGGCACCGCCGCCAGCGCAAAACGGCCCTGAGCATCGGGCCGGATCGCGACGCGGGCGCGCAGATCCCCGGCTCCCTGCCAAATGAAGCGCAAACGATCCTCGCCCAGGGGTTCTACGACCTGACCTTCGACGCGACCCAGGGCGACGTCAGCCGCCCACGGCGTCTCGCCGGGTGCGAGGTCGAGTGTCCCGTAGAGCCGCAGCTCCTCGCCGGCCACCTCGCCCAACAGCGAAAGGTCGCACTCGCCCGGCTCGCCCGATTGGAGCCTGAAGGTGCCGTCCGGACCGATCGGGGCACTGACATGGTTCTGCCCTTCGCTGTGGAGGTTCGCCATCCAGCCCGAGGGCGCCTTGCCGCCCAGGAAGAGCCTGCCGGAGAGGACCGCCGGCACGTCGAAGCGCAGGTCGAGGTCGAAGCGCGTCGTCTCGCCGTTGCGCACCGTGCAGTTCCAGCGCATGTCGCGCGGCTTGGCCCTGCCGGACGAGGTGCTCGAGGACCAGGATCCGTCGCGGATCTCCTCGCGGCGGCGCTCGACCCGCCACGGACCCGCCGTCAGGCCGTCGAAGCGGAAGCTGCCGCCCGCGCCGGCGATCTGCGTCACGGGATGACCGTCGCCGCGCGAGATCCCCACGATCGTGCCCGCGGCGTCCTCGCCGCCCGGCAAGAGCACGCGGCCCTCGATCGAGCCGCCTTCGCGCAGCTCGAGCTCGAGGCCGTGCAAGCCCGGGCGCGGAGCCATCTCGAAGGGGCCGATCTCCGCGGGCGCGTACCCGCTGCGCGAAGCTCGGACGTAGTAGCGCCCGCTCTCGCGCAGCGTCAAGCGGAACGTCCCATCGGCATCGGTTGTCGCGGAAGCCTTCGCACTTCGCTGAGAGCGCGCGGGGAACCCGTTCACCGTCAGCCTCTGCTCGTCGCCGACCGCGTCGTGCAGGCCTACGCTCGCGCCTGCGACGGGCTTGCCGCCGGCGAGCACGCGTCCCGTGACGCCCGGCAGCGCAGCGAGCCGGACTTCGAGCCGCTCGGGAGCGCGCGCCGGATCGAAGGGCCCCAGCTCGGTGACGTCGTGGTTCTCGGCTTCCACGTGCAGCAGGAAGGGCAGCGGCGGCACGGGCATCCGTCCCACGCCCCCCGATCCCACCTTCGACCGCGTGGGCTCCCCGAGCGTCGCCCCCGGGCGGTCGGGGGGACGCGCCGTCGCCGTCCAGCGCTCGATCGGCGCTCCGGACTCGTCGCTCACCGCCAGCTCGATGGTCTGCAGCTCGCCTAGGCGGATCACTTGCCCGCGCGCGCCAGGTTCCACCGTCCCGGAGGCGTCGGTGTAGCGCCGCTCGGGGTCGGACGCGATCAGCTCGTGGGGGGTACGTGCAGCGAGCCGGTAGTACCAGCGGCCGTTCTCGTCGGCGCTGGTCGTTCCCGTGCCGCTCATGTTCACGGTCTTGTAGCTGTACTGGATGCGCGCGCGGGGCACGGGTGCACCCTCGGGATCCTGGACGAGGACCTCCACCGTGTCCTCCGGATCCAGGGGCTCGAGGACCAGCTCGACGCCGGCGGTCTCGCGGCCGGCGCGCACGGTCACGACGTCGCTGAGCGCGTACTGCATGCCCTCGGCGCCGGCCCAGACCCGCATCGGTCCGGGAGGCAGGCTCTCGAGCACGAACGAGCCGTCGGCGGCGCTCTCCGTATCGGCCAGCGAATTGCTGGGTCCCTGGCCCCTCTCCCACTCCGAGTAGGACTGCTCCCCGAGCGTGCAGGCGACGCGCGCCTTGACCATCAGATTCCCGGTGGCGTCGACCACGCGGCCGGAGACGCTGCCGCCCCAGTCGAGGACGATCGTTCCCAGGTGCACGCTCTCGCCGCGGCGCAAGACGGCGTCGATCGATCGGCGGGCGAAACCCGGGTGCAGCGCCTGGAGCGCTTGCCGGCGCACCGGCAGCTCACCGAGATCCTGGGTCCAGGTGAACGAGCCGTCCGCGGCGCTGGTCACGGGCTCCGCGTTGCTGCGCGTGCGAGTGACGCGTACGCCTTCGACCGGAATGCCAGCGGGATCGACGAACCGGCCATCGGCCGTGGCGAGCGAGATCGCGCTGGCAGAAGACGGCTCCGAGGCGGAGGCCTCTGGCGCGACCTGCGCCACCTCGCGCGCCAGCGGGGTGGCGGGGCTCGGGATCGCCAGCTCCGCCTGCGGACGGTTGGGCTCGGCGGCTTGCTCGAGGACGGGCGCGGCCGCGGCGGACCCGCGCTCGCCCTCGCGCAGTCCCCGCAGCGCCCACACGAGCGCCAGCCCCGCCGCGAGGGCGGCGGCGGCGAGCGCGAGGCGAGCCGGGGAGCGCACGGCCGCGGGCTCCGGCTCAGCTCCCGATCGACATCAGGAACTCGGCGTTGACGCGCGTCTTCTTCATCTTCTGCACAAGCATCTCCATCGCCTCGACCGGGTCCATCTCGTTCAGGACCTTGCGCAGCATCCACACGCGGCGCACCTCCTCGGGCGTGAAGAGCAGCTCCTCCTTGCGCGTTCCGGAGCGGTTGATGTCGATGGCCGGGAAGATGCGCCGGTCGGCCAAGCGCCGGTCGAGCACCAGCTCCATGTTGCCGGTGCCCTTGAACTCCTCGAAGATCACGTCGTCCATCTTCGAGCCGGTCTCGATCAAGGCCGTGCCCAGGATCGTGAGCGAGCCGCCGCCCTCGATCTTGCGCGCGCTGCCGAAGAACTTCTTCGGCATCTGCAAGGCGCTGGCCTCGATGCCGCCCGAGAGCAGCTTGCCGTTGGAGGGCGCCTCGATGTTGCAGGCGCGCGCCAGGCGCGTGATCGAGTCGAGCAGGATGACCACGTCCTCGCCGGCCTCGACCAGCGAGCGCGCCTTGCGCATCACCATCTCGGCCACCTGCAAGTGGCGCCAGGCAGGCTCGTCGAAGGTCGAGCTGATCACCTCGCGGTCGCCCTCGGGGATCATCCGCTCGAAGTCGGTCACCTCCTCGGGACGCTCGTCGATCAACAGGATGATCAGGTGCGCGTCGGGAGCGTTCTTGACGATCGACTTCGCCAGCATCTGCAGCAGGATCGTCTTGCCGCTGCGCGGCGGTGAGACGATCAGGCCGCGCTGGCCGCGGCCGACCGGCGTGATCAGGTCCACGATGCGCATCTCGAGCGGGTTCTCCTCGGTCCCCTCGAGCATGATGCGCTGCTCGGGGTAGAGCGGCACCAGCTCCTTGAAGGGCGAGCGCAGCGCCGCCTCCTCGGGCGGGTGGAAGTCGATCTCGTCGACCTGGGCCAGGGCGAAGTAGCGCTCGCCCTCGAGCGGCGGGCGCAGGAAGCCGCGCACGGTCATGCCGCTCTGGATCCCGTAGCGGCGCACGATGGTGGGCGGCAGGTAGACGTCCTCGGCGCTGGCCAGGTAGCCGTACTGCTCGGAGCGCAGGAAGGCGTGGCCGTCCTTGTTGATGTCGACCAGGCCTTCGACCTCGACCGGCGCCTGCCCCTTCAGCCGCGCGGAGCTGATCGCCCAGAGCAGCTCGTCGCGCTTCATGCCCGGCCCGGCGCCGAGCTCTTCCTCCTCCGCGACCTCGTGCAGGTCGGCCATGGAGAGGCGCTGGAGCTCACCGTAGCTCGTCGACTCGTCGGCCTTCCGCTTGCGCGACCGCGGCGCATCGCCGGAGGCGAGCAGCTCCGCCACCCGCTCGTCGCTGAGGTCGGCCGGCAGCTTCGAGTAGTCGATCCAGACCTGCTCGGGGTTGCGCGGCGCGTGGTGGTGGAACGGCGCCGGGCGGTTCGGGCGGAACTTGCCTCCGCGCTGGCGCTTGTTGCGGGTCTTGGGGAACTGGGGCATCGTGGCTCTTGGCGCGGGAGGCTCGCTCCCGCGTTCGTCTCTCAGGATGGGAAAAGGGTCGCGAGCAGGCGGCGCACCGAGCTCTCCAGCTCGTCCCGCCCGGCGCGGTTCTCGATCACGAAGTCGGCGCGCTCGCGCTTGGCTTCCAGCGGCATCTGCGCCGCCTCGCGGCGCGCCAGCTCGCCCGGAGGCCAGCCGCGGGAGGCCATGGCGCGTCGCTCGCGCTCGGCGAGGTCGGCGTCGACGAAGACGAGCAGGTCGCAGGCGCTCGCCAGACCGTGCTGGCGGTCGTTCTCGAGGAGCAGCGGCACGTCGAGCACCACGCGGCGCACGCCGCGCTCGCGGGCGAGCGCCAAGCGCTGGGCGATCCGCTCGCGCACCAGCGGGTGGATCCAGCTCTCCAGCTCGGCTCGGCTGGCGGGGTCGGCGAACACCTCGCGCGCCAGGGTCGGGCGGTCGGCGCGGCCGTCGGAGGCGATCACGCGCTCGCCGAAGCGCTCGCGCAGGCGGCGCAGCACGTCGGCCGAGTCGAGCACCTCGTGGGCCATCTGGTCGGCGTCGATGACTTCGCCCTCCTCGCCGGCCAAGAGGCGCGCGACGAGCGACTTCCCCGACGCGATCCCGCCCAGCACGCCGAGCACGGTCGTGGCGCGCGCCGTCGCCGGCGTGGTCTCTCTAGGACAAGCGTTCAAGTGCGGAAGGGCCTCTTGGAATCGGGAACGGCCCCGAAGGCGGCGCGGAGCGTCGCACCGCCGGTATGCATCGGGCGCGTCGGGCGCACCCGGGCCGGGGCGCCGGGATTCGGACGCGAGGCTCACCGAGCGGCGCCGCGACCGTCGAAACCGGCCCCGCGTGGACGGGTAGAGGGTCCGAGCGACCCGCAGGTCGCGCCGGGCATGCCGCATCGCGGGCCTTGCCGGAGGACCTGCCGGACGCTCCAGAGCGTAGTGTGCACGCTCGCGCGCCGTCAAGGGGGGCGAGGGGGGAAATCCCCTTGCCGGCGGCCGCGGGCTTCGGGTATCACCATCCCCCAAATCCAACCGGGGCCACGACTTCGGCGCGTTCCGCCACGTCCCCAAGACCCGCTTCCGCGCGGCGCGCGGAGGCAGCCCGAGGATCCATGTCCATGAACCTTCGCCGTCCTCGCCACGAGCTCCGCCTGCGGGGAGCCGCCCGCGTGAGCCCCCCCCGCGTGAGGTCCCAGCGGGGAGCCGCCCGCGTGAGCATCGTCTGGATGATCAGCGTCGTCGTCCTCTTCTTCGTCGCCCTGTTCGTCGCCTGGATCGGCTTCGACGAGGCGGCGAAGGCCAAGGACCAAGCGAGGCTCGCCCAGGAGGCCGCAACGGCGGCCGACGCACGCCAGACCGCGGAAGCCGCGGCGGTGACGCGCATCTCGACCGCCACCGGTTGGTACGACCCGCAGTACCCGGTCCCGCACACCAACGTCGAGCAGCTCGGCGCTAGCCTCGAGGACCTCAAGGCGACCTTCTCCGACCTGGGCAAGGACATTGGCACGCTCCAGGCGGCGCTGCCGGTGATCAAGGACGCCTACAACGCCCGCGGCCGCGAGATCGCGACGCTCAAGGACGCGAACGACCAGCTCAACAGCGAGAAGCAGTCGATGGAGACCTCGCTGCGCGAAGCGATCGCCGCCAAGGACGCGGAGATCACCAACTTGCAGAAGCAGGTTGCCGACGCGCAGAACAACGCCCAGCAGAAGCAGTCGGAGCTGGAGCAGCAAGTGGCCGCGATCCGCAAGCAGCGCGACGACCTCGACCAGCAGATCCGCACGCTGCGCGGCGAGGGCGAGGAGGAGCGCCGGCGCTTCGGCCAGGAGAAGCAGACCTGGGAAGCGCGCACGCAGGCGATGGGCAAGAGCTTGGCCTTCCTGAAGGAGCCCGAGGCCCCCGACGCCGAGGTCCTGGCGGTCTCGAAGGATCTCTCGCTGGCCTGGATCGACATCGGCGCCACCCACCGGCTGCAGCGCGGGACCCGCTTCCGCGTGGTCTCCGGACGGCCGGGCAGCAAGGAGGTCAAGGCCTGGGCCGAGGTCTCGCGCGTCGAGCCGGGCCGCGCCGAGGTCCTGATCACCGAGCTGGCCGACCGCTTCGACCCGGTCGTGCCCGGCGACAAGGTCTTCAACCCGCTCTACGACCCGCGCGGCGACCGCAAGGCGGTGCTCGCCGGCCGCTTCTCGGTGCCCTACGACGAGGGCCGCCTCAAGACGCTCCTCCAGCGCATGGGGATCGAGCTCCAGGACCAGCTCCAGCTCGACACGGACTACCTGATCGTCGGCGCCGAGATGTTCACCGACGAAGAAGGCAACCCGCTCGAGGAGCCGCTGCACCCCTCCGAGATGCCGATCTACAAGGACGCGGAGGCGCGCGGGGTGCAAATCGTCCCGCTGAAGGATCTCCGCAGTTATTTCAAGTTCTAAGGTCGCGTCCCAACTGCGGCACGCGCGCCTCCGCGGCACGCGCGCGTAGCGCACATGTGCCGCAGCCGCGCCGTCGCGGCGCGGCGCGTCCTCGGTGTCGTGGTGCAACCTCGCCGTACGCGTCCGCCCCGCGTCCGGCGTGGTGCAACCTCGCAGTGCACGTTCACGTCGCGTCCGCGCGCCCGGCCGGAGGGGTGGGACACGCAGGGCAAGATTGCGCGACGACACCGATGAACGCGCCGCGCGAAGCGCGCGGCTGCGCCACAGGCCTCGCTTCGCGAGGCGTGGCGCGGGGCAACGGCGCTGAGGCACCCGCTCGAAGCCTGTGACCCCGGGCACCGGCGTCGAGGAACCCGCCTGAGGCGGGGGGGACT
>DATKBQ010000595.1:0-2755 GCA_035546375.1 Planctomycetota bacterium
GGACGGCCTCGACGCCGTGCTCGTCGAGCCGGACGACCCCGCGGCCCTGGCGCGCGGGATCGAGCGCCTGCTCGCCGACCCGGCGCTGCGCCAGCGGCTGTCCGCGCGGATGCTGGCGCGAGCCCCCGATCACACCTGGGACGCGCGCGCGCGGCGGCTCCTGGCGTGGATGGAGGCGCGCGGCGCGGGGCGCCGATAGCGGGCTTTCGCATGCGCGTCCTCTACCTCACCGACTCGCTCTCCGACCTCGACGGCGTCGGGCGCTACGCGCTCGAGCTGATCCGCGCGCTCGAGCGCCTGGAGCCCTCCCTCGAGGTGAGCGTCCTGCTCGCGCGCGACCACCGCCCGACGTCGGCCGACGTGCCCGCCCACTGGCGGGTCGAGGTCGCGCTGCCGCCGGACTGGTTCTTCCGCATGGGCCGCCTGCGCTTCTGGGCGAGCTACGCCGCCGCAGTGCGCCGCGTGCGGCGCGCGGCGCGGGAGGTCGACCTCGTGCACGCGATCAAGGACTATCCGCACAACCTGGTCGGGCTCGTCGGCGCGCGGCGCGCCGGCGTGCCGTGCGTCGCGACCGGGCACGGGACGTACACGGTTCAGCCGTTGCTATCGCCACGCCACGCGGCGCGGGCGCGCTGGGCCTACCGGCACTTCGCGGCGCTGATCTCGGTCAGCCGCTTCACCGCGCGGCGCGTGCGCGAGATCCTGGGGGCGCAGGCCGCCGCGCGCGTGCGCCTGGAGGTGATCCCGAACGCCGTGGACGCGGGGCGTTACCTCGCGCCGAGCGCCATCGGGCCCCGACCGTGGCACTCGCACCCCTTTACGCTCTCGATCGGCGAGCTGAAGGAGCGCAAGGGGCACCACCTCGCGCTCGCGGGCTGGTGCCGAGTGGCCGCGGGTCATCCCGAGCTGCACCACTACGTGGTCGGCAAGGGGAGCGGCGACGCGTACCAGCGCTCGCTGGAAGCGCTCGTCGAGGGCGCCGGCCTGTCTTCGCGGGTGCACTGGCTCGGAAACGTCTCCGAGGAGGAGAAGGTCGACCTCCTGCAGCGCGCGCGGGTCTTCCTGCACACGCCGGTGGTCGCTTCCGACGGCGGCTTCGAGGGCTTCGGGATCGTCTACCTGGAGGCGGCCGCCGCGGGCACGCCGTCGATCGGCACGCTGGGATCGGGCGCCGAGGACGCGATCGAGGAAGGAACGAGCGGCCTGCTCGTGCCGCCGGAGCCGGCGGCGGTCGAGACGGCGCTCCGCGCGCTGCTCGAGAACGAGACCCGCCGCGCGGCGATGGGGCGCTCGGCGCGCGAGCGGGCCCAGAGCATCACCTGGGAGGACAACGCGCGGCGCGTGCTCGCGATCTACCGCGAGGTCCTGGCATGAGCCCGGGGGGCGAGTCCCCCTCGCGCGTGCGCCACCCGCTGCGCTTCATCAAGAACCGCTTCGTGCGCGACGCGGCGACCCTTCAGGTCAGTGGCCTGATGAACCAGGCCAGCCAGTTCGTCTCGTCGATCGGGCTGGTCTTCCTGCTGGGGGAGCATGGCTTCGGTCAGTTCATCACCGCCGTCGTGCTGCAGGCCCTGTTCTACAACCTGGTCAACGTCGGCGTGGTGCAGGCGACGATCACGCAGGTCGCCGCCGCCAACGTGCGCGACAGCCGGGTCAAGCTCGCAGGCTGGCTGGCGTTCCTGGTCAAGACCTACCTGATCTTTTCCGTGGTCTTGATCGGCGTGGGGTGGCTGGCCCTCCCCGCGGCCGCGGAGGCTTGGTACGGCGACCGGCAGCTCGGCGTCTGGGCCTGGTGGCTGACCTTCTGGCCGCTGATCGACACTCCTCGGGCGGTGGCGCAGGTCGCCTTCCAGGGCACGCGCCGCATGCTGTCCCTCGGGCAGCTCGACAACGGCCAGGAGCTGATCCGCATGTTCCTGGTGGTGCTCGGAGCCGCGATCACGGGCTCGCCCGAGGGCGCGGTGCTGGGCGAGATCGCCAGCCGGATCCTCGCCTCGTACCTCGCGCTCGACATGTACCGCTCGGCGCGCTCGGACGGCGCCGGGTGGCTGCCTTCCTTCCGCGAGGTCCTGCGCCGCGTGCCGGAGATCCCGCTGCGCCAGGGGATCCGCCTCGGGCTGCGCGTGGGCATCTTGAAGAACGGCAGCACGCTGTTCATGACCGTGTTCCCGCGGCTCCTGGTGGGCGCCTTCGGCGGCATGAGCTGGGTCGCCTACTTCCACATCGCCCAGCGTATCCTGGGATTGCCGCAGATGATGATGCTCGGCATCTCGCGCACGGTTCTTCCGGCGCTCAGCGAGCTGCGCGGCGTCCGCGACCTGGAACGGTTCCGGCGCATGTTCGTGCGCACCACGCTGATCGCGGGCTCGCTGATCACGGCCGGGATCCTGCTCGCCCTGCCGCTGATCCCGTTCGTCGTGCGAGTCTTTTACCGGCGGCCGGAGTTCGCCGAGCCGGTACTCATGTATGCCGCGATCCTGGCGCTGGGTCTGGTGCCTCACTCCTTCGCGGTAGGTCTCGAGGCCTTCTACATCCTGACCGACCAGATGCGCGTCAGCCTGTTGATCACCGCCGTCGGGGCCGCGATCACGATCCCCCTGAACTTCGTCCTGGTCGAGCACTTCCCGCGCACGGGCGCCGCCTGGGGTCTCTCCCTGTACATGTCCTGGGTGCTCGTACACTTCCTCTACGTGGCCTTCTACTTCAAGACCCGCGCCCGCGAGGGCCACTGGGACCGCTGATGCGCGTGCTCTTC
>DATKBQ010000596.1:0-3683 GCA_035546375.1 Planctomycetota bacterium
GCGCGTCCGGCGCGGAGGAATCGCCGTCGTCCGGCGCCGGCGAATCGCCCGGCGCCGGCGTGAGCAGGATCAGGCGCACCGGGCCGGAGCGGAGCTCCATGCACTCGGGCGTGAGCGAGGCGAGCAGCACTCCGGCTTCCGCGGCAGCCGCGGGCTCGGCCGCGATCGGGGCGGGCTCCGAAGGGAGCTGCGATCCGGAGGGCTTGGCGAGCTCGCGGGTTGCCAGCGCGGCGAGCGCGAGGACCAGCGCCGCGACGGCGACCCGGCGCAGCGCTCGGCGGTGGGCGCGCAGCCGAACCCGCCAGGGGAGTGCTGCGGGCTCGGGAGCGGCGAGCGCGTAAGCCCGGCGCAGCCGCTGGATCACCGCGCGCGTCGCGCCGTCCAGCTCTCGCTCGGCGAGCGAGCCCGGGTCCGCGGGCTCGACCCTGCGCCAAGCCGCGCGCAGAGCCTCGAGCGGGTCGCGGTCGTCTCGCTCATCCACGGGAGGTCGCCCCAGGCTCGGCCGGGCCCAAGGTCGGCGCCAGCAGGCTGCGCAAGCGGCGGCGGGCCAAGGCGAGGAGCGAGCGCACACTGCTCTCGCCGATCCCCAGCACCTCCGCGACCTCGCGCGTCGGCCGCTCCTCGAGGTCGCACAGCACGAAGGCCTCGCGCTCGCGCGGCGAGAGCGCGGCGAGGGCCCGGGCCAGCTCGCGCGACGCCTCGGCCCGCTCCAGTCCGCTGCCCGGAGCGTCCTCGCGATCGTGTTCCGA
The DNA here is from genome assembly GCA_035546375.1 of Planctomycetota bacterium. Classification (GTDB taxonomy): domain Bacteria; phylum Planctomycetota; class UBA1135; order UBA1135; genus DATKBQ01. The sequence goes on from DATKBQ010000596.1 coordinate 750, forward strand.
TTGCTCGCGGTCCTCGGCTGCGCGCTGCTCGGCGCGGCGGCGAGCCTCGCTGCGCCGCAGCCGGTCGCGCCCGAGCCGGATCACGACCGTGTTGCGCCAAGCGCTCCACGGACGGGCCGGGTCCCAGCGCTCGAGGTGGTCGATCAGGTGCAGCATCGCGTCCTGCGCGAGGTCGTCGGCCTCCGCCGGGTCCGCCAGGAGACCGAGGCAGAGGCGCCACACGCGCGGGTGCTCGGCCTGGTAGAAGGCTCCGATCGCCTCGGCGCTTCCGCCGAGCGCCCGCGCGGCGAGCTCCTCCGCGCTCGGACCCTCCCCGGCGTCGCCGGGCGCGGGCCTCGATCGTTGGCCGCTCATCGCGCACCCCGATCTACGCGCGCCGGGCGCGGAGCGCTGAAGGCATCGATCTCGTTCTCGTCCACGCAGGACGCGGCGCGGCCCGGGGCCGGCGGCGGAGCCTTCCGACGGCCGCCGTCAGGCCTTCTTCCCTACGGCCCGAATCGCCTTCGCCGCTGCGAACGGCGCGGACGGCGCGCGCTCAGGGCAACGCGGGGAACATCTCGTCGTCGAACAGCGAGTTGTCGGCCTCGTTCGACTCCCAGACCTCGCTTTCGGGCCGCGGCGGCGTGGGAAGATCGGCGGTGACCAGGGCCCCGACCGGCCGTGGTCGGGTTGACGGGGAAGGACCGGCTAGGGAGGATCCTGCCGAGCGTGCACCGGACCGTGCGGCCCGGCTCGCCGGCGAGCGGAGGGTTTCCAAGGTTCCACGAAAGCGCAAGGAGGATGCGCACGACGCTCCTCCTCGGGAGAGCTTCGCTCGAGTTTCGGATCTCGTTCCACCAGCGGATGTCCGCCGGAGTTCCCATGCTCGTCTCCTTCGCTCGTTCCCGGACGACCCATCGTTCCCTGCTCGCGGCCGTCCTGGTCGTGTTCACCGCTCTTTTCACCGCGGGCTGTCCGGGCAGCACGAGCCACGCCGCGGGAGTCTCGGGCTCCTACGAGGCCACCAGCCCCGAGGGAACGATGACCCTGGAGTTCAAGGGCGACGACAAGGTCGTCCTGACCATGCAGGAGACCGGCGGCGAGCCCGACAGGACCGAAGCCGGCTACATGGTCGACGGGAACACGATCACGATCCAGGCGCCCGGAGGCTTTCCGATGGTGCTCACGCGCAACGGCGACGTGCTCCAGGCGAGCATGATGGGCGAGATCCTGCACTTCAAGAAGAAGTGACGCCGCGCGCGCCGTGGCGCGAGCGTGTGCTTCGGCGCCTCGTAACCCCGGACCAGGCTGAGCCCGTGCGGCCCTGGCCGCCGCGGCTCCTCGCGCCCGCATTCCTGATCTCGCGGCGGCGCCACCCTGCGGGCGCGTGCGCTTACCCAGGACTTCGGTCGGCGTCGAGCCGTCGGGCCGCCGCGAGCTCGCCGCGCGCCCGCGTGAGGATCACCAGTACATCAGGTCGACGCGAATCGGCGCGGAGGCGATGGAGACGACCTGCACGGGCACCGTCGGGCGCTCGAGCTCGCATCCAGGCGCCGAGACGGCCGTGCCGATCAGACCTCCCGCCGGGATGTTTCCGGACGCCATAAGGGTCGGAGATCCACGGCGCGTGATCGTGTAGACGTCGAAGTGCGTTCCCGGCGGGCCCAGGACGATCAAGCGATAGCCGCAGGGATGTACGGGCTTGAGCACGGAGCCATGCCATTGGATCACGTCACCGGTCGATGCGACCGCGGCGATGGCCGGGCTCGCGGCCGCCTCCGCGGGGGTTCCGGTGGCGCCGCCGGTTGCGAGTGCAAGGATCGTCGCTAGCGTGATCTTGGAAGTCGTTTTCATGGGTCGTTTCCTTTCGTGGGGGCGCCGTGGTGCCGCGGCCGCGCGGCCGCGACGCCGTGCTTCCGCGAGCTACCGCAGCAAGCCGTCTCCCCCACCCCGCGAGCGAAGGCCGTCCCCTAGAGGGGAGGCGCGGCCAGGATCGAAGCGATCGCGCCCGCCGGATCGCCTGGATTCCCAGGTTGGCTGCCGGAGGGGCGCGGGCCTCGCGTGCTCTAGGATCCGGGATGACGCGGAGCGCCACGCACCGGATCGCCGCCGGAGGAGGGCACGTGACTAGTTCGGATCGGTCCGGCTGGTCAGGAGCACCTGCTCCACGAGCCACCACATGCGCCTGAAGTCGGACGGGGGAATCGACTGCTCGAGCGAGATCGCGCGGTCGTACGTGAACAAACCGTCCCACTCGTAGCGCACCGACTGCTCGCCGTGCCGCGCGATCAGCCGAGTCCACGCAGAGTGGGGACCTACGCCATGCCACCGGCCGAAATCGAAGAGTCCAGCTTCGGCGAGCTCGGCGACGAGTCGCTCCTTCTGCTCAGCCGAGAGCAGCGTGAATGCCAATGGGGCTTCGCGCTCCGGCCCCGTCGCGAACAGGAATCCGCCGTCCTCCCAGAGCTGCCAGCGGACTCCCGCGTGGGGAATGGCTCCGAGGCGCTCGATCCGGAACACGAAAGGGCTGGCATCGCGCTCCAGGAGGGCCTTCACCGCCTTCTTGTCCAGGGCGGCGGAAGCGCGGGGCAAGGCTGGATCCACGAGGCGATCTCGCAGCTCGTGAAGATAGTCCTGCGGAGTCTTGCCGAATGTATCAGCGACGTCGTCGCGCGCGCCCTGCCCGCGAATCATGTCGAAGAGCACGGGCCAACCGAAGCGCGCCGCCAGGTGGAGGGGAGTCCTCCCGAGCTCGTCGGGAGCGTCGAGCAGCTCCGATTGGAACCACGCCAAGCGGCTCGCGGAGGCGAGGGCCCCGTGGGCCGCCGCGACGTGCAAGGGGATCCAGCCGTGATCGTCGCGCACGCGTGCCGCGGCGCGCGCGCGACTCGGCATGAGGTACGCGGCGACCGCCGTGTCCCGTCCGGAGCCCGCCGCCCAGTGCAGGGGTGTCGC
>DATKBQ010000597.1:0-2123 GCA_035546375.1 Planctomycetota bacterium
AGCCTCTGGGAAGGTCGATTTCGCTCGTGCCTCGTGACCACGGAGCGCTATGCGCTCGCGTGCTACCGGTATGTCGAGTGCAACCCCGTCGTGGCGGGCATGGTCGCGCACCCCCGCGACTACCGCTGGTCCAGCTATCGCGCGAACGCGGAAGGCCGGCCTGACCGGCTGATCCACCCGCATCCGGCCTATCCCGGTGTCAACGCCTACCGGGGCCTGTTCGACGACCAGCTCGACGCGACGCTGGTGGACGAACTCAGGAAAGCGACCCTGGGCGGTTACGTGGCAGGTAGCCTGCGCAAGTCGCGCGGCCGCCAAATGAGAAAAATAGGGACTGTCCCTATTTAGCGCTCGCGCCCAGCCTCGTGGAAGGCCTTTTGCACGGGTGAGAGCAGGTACTCGAGGACGGTGCGCTCTCCGAGGTGGATCTCGGCGACGACCTGCATGCCCGACGCGAGGCTGTAGCGCCGACCGTCGGCTTCGAGGTGCTGCGCCTTCAGGTCGACGAGGGTGCGAAAGGCAAGCGGCCCCGCCGGCCGGTCGCGGCCTGCGAGCGCGCCCGAGCGCGTGTTGGGGTTGGGCGCCTCGGTCGCGTCGGCGCTCACCTGGGTCACCACGCCTTCCAGCATGCCGTACTTCTGGAACTGGAATGCGGCCAGCTTGATGCGGGCGGGGTGCTCGGCGCGCACGAAGCCGACATCGTCGTTCGCGATCCAGACCTCGGCGCGCAGCCGCTCGTCGCGCGGCACGATGGTCATCAGGATGGTGCCCGGCGCGACCACGGTTCCGGGCGTGTGCGTGGCGAGGTCCTTGACGGTTCCCGAGTGTGGCGCGCGCAGCTCGAGCATCGCGTGCCGGTGGCGCAGCTTGGCGAGTTCCTCGCGCAGGCGCTCGATCTGCGGCGCGAGCTCCGCGCGCTCGGCCTGCAGGCCCTGGCGATATTCGGCCGCGAGCTGCGCGAGCTTCCTCTGCGACAGTGCGATCGTCGAGCGCGCCGCGGCGATCGCGTGCTCCTGGCTCTTCAGGTCCTGCTCCTTCTCCGTGAGCTCGTTCAATTTCTCGGTGTGCAGCAGCCGCCCGGCGAATCCGTCCTGCGCGAGCTTGTCGAACGCGCGCGCCTGCTCCCGGTAGTGCGGGATCGTCTGCAGGAGCTTGGCTTTCACCTGCTCGGCCGCGGCGAGCTCGGCGCGCGCCCGCTCGAGGACGCTGCGCTCCTGCGCCAGTGCCGTCCGGTAGGCGGCGACGTTCGCCGCGTACTGCGCTTCGGCCTGGTCGTAGAGCGCCGCCGGATCCCCGGATTGGCGCGCGAGCCGCGCGCCCGCAAGCTGCGCGTCCGCGCGCGCGCGCGCGAGGCGCTTGGCGTGATACTCGATCGCGAGCGCCCTGCTGTCGGCTTCGGAGAGCGCGGCATCCATGCGCATCAGCACCTGGCCCGCGCGCACCGCTTCGCCCTCGCGGACCAGGATCTCCTTCACGACGCCCTGCTCGGTGGGTTGGACGATCTTGAGGTAGCCCGTCGGCACCAGCTTGCCTTCGGCCACCGCGACCACGTCGAGCCGGCTGAAGCTCGCCCAGGCCCGCGTGGCGCAGACCAGCGCGAGCATCCCGTAGAGCACCGAGCGCCCGAGCGGCGAGGGCGCTCGCTCGGTGATGCGCTGGAGCGAAGGCAGGAAGTCGCGGGGGTCGTCGGGGGATCGCATGTCAGAGCTTGCGCAAGCCGTCCTGGATGCCCTCGAAGCATTGGAGCTCTCCCGGGCCGTGCGCCGCGCCGGTCGAGCCGTCGTAGCCCCAGCCGTGAACGCCAAGGAGGCTTCCCGCGAGGCGGCCGATCCCGCTCGACGATGGCGCGCCGCGCCGGTCATTGCCATCGTCGTGCTCGAACGCCCCGGCGTATCGCCGCACCGCCGCCCAGCGGCGCTCGAGCTCCGCGGGCGAGGGCGAGGAACGATGCCCGTAGCGATCGAAGCTCCTTAGCAGCGCCTCGAAGTCGAAGCGCGGCGCATGCGAGAGCCGATCGCGCACGCGGTCGTGGTCCTTCCCGCGATCATGGTCGTCATGGCGAGCGTCGCCGCGATGCTCCTTGCGCGAGCGGCCCTGATGATCGTCGCGATCCCCGTGATGGT
>DATKBQ010000598.1:0-4702 GCA_035546375.1 Planctomycetota bacterium
GGCCGATCCGCAGCGCGAAATTCAGGGGCAGAGCTTCGCGCCCACCCGAGCCAGCGTAATGCTACCCGTGTCATTGGCAAAGGATGCAGCGCCCGGCATGACGCTGCTCCGGTGGGCGCGAAGCTCTTCTACCTGAATTCCGTGCGCTCAAGCGGCCGTCTTCGGCCGCTTGAGCGCACGGAATCCGGCGGCCGTACTCGGCCGCCGAAGCGCGCGAAGCGCGCCTCTGCACCGCGCAAGATCCCTGCACCGCGCGTGAACCCAGCGTTCCCGCTACGGCTCGTAACGTCAGCGTATCGCAAAGCGTTGAACTGTCGCGGAGACGGACTCTCACCTCACTCGCGACGGCAGACACTCCCCCAACCGCTCCAGCGCCATGTCCACCTCGTCCGCCGTGATCACGAACGGCAGCCGGAAGCGGATCGAGTCCTTCCCGCACTTGATCGCGAGCAGTTTCTGCGCGCGCATCCTCGTCAAGAGCTCGTCCCGCGCCGCAGGGCTCTCCAGCGTGAACGCCACGAGCGACCCCACCCCGCGCACGTTCGATATCGAACCGCGCTCGATCGCCAGGCGCCGCAACCCCGCGACCATCCGCTCTCCCTGCCGGGCGACGTTCTCGTGCAGCCTCTCGCCCAGGATGATCTCGATGAACCGCCTGCAGCGCACCATGTCGACCAAGCTGCCGCCCCAGGTCGAGTTGATGCGCCCCGGCCGGCGGAAGACGTTGTTCTCGACCTCGTCGATCCGGCGGTTGGCGTAGATCCCGCACACCTGGGTCTTCTTGCCGAAGGCGACGATGTCCGGCGCGGCATCCTTCTGCTGCCACATCCAGGCCTCGCCCGTGCCCCAGAAGCCGGTCTGCACCTCGTCGAAGACGAGCATCGCCTCGCGCTCGTCCGCGAGGCGGCGCAGCTCGCGCAGGAACTCGCCGCGGAAGTGGTTGTCGCCGCCCTCCCCCTGCATCGGCTCGATCACGATCGCGGCCACCTTGCGGCCGTGCTCGCGGAAGGCAGCCTCGATCTCGGCCAGGGCGCGCGCCTCCGAGACTTCGATGTCGTTCGCGATCCCGCCGTCCTGGTCGAACTCGATCCGCGGGTTGTGCACGCGCGGCCAGCGGAACTTCGGGAACAGGCCGACCTTGACCAGGTCGGTGTTGGTCAGGCTGAGCGTGTACCCCGAGCGCCCGTGGAAGGCGTCGACGAAGTGCAGGACGACCAGGTCGTCGGCGCTCTCGGAGAGCTCCTTGCGCCCGAGCCTCTGGGCCTTCCAATCGAAGGCCGCCTTGAGCGCGTTCTCGACCGCCAGCGCGCCGCCCGAAACCCAGAAGTGGTGCGGGAAGCCGGGCGGTGTCGCGCGCGTGGCGAAGGCCTCGACGAAGCGCGCCATGCTCTCGGTGTACAGGTCGGAGTTCGCCGGGTTGTTGAGCGCGGCCAAGTCCAGCTCGCGCCGGAACTCCGGGTCGGACAGGCCGGGGTGGTTGTAGCCCACCGGCCAGCTCGCGAAGCAGGTGAAGAAGTCCAGGTACTCCTCGCCGCTCCTTGCGTCGGCGAGCCACGAGCCGTGGGAGCGCTCCAGGTCGAACACGAAGGGGAAGCCGTCCGCCAGCTGGTGGCGGCGCAGCACCTCGTGGACGTTCTGCGGTTGGATCGCTTGGTTGGACATGGCTCCCTCGCTCGGGCTCGCCGCCCTCGGCCCGCTCAGGCGCCGCGCGCGCTATCCCGCCGCCCCCTGGAGGCCGTCCAGCTCCGCGGCCTGCTCGGCCGCCGTCTCATCGGACGGCGCGCGCATCAGGCCCAAGAGCGGCGCGGGCCGGCTCAGCCGGGCGAGGCGGTGGAAGGCCTCGACGTTGGTGAAGACGACCGGCTGCAGCGCGCGCGGGGGCCGCGCCGCCCGCCGCGCTCCCGCCCCCTGCGCGCCGCGCTCAGCCGAGGCCATCCCCGGCCCCGACCGCGGCGGCTCCCCGCCGAAGACGGGGGTCGCCCCCTCGTCGAGACCGAGCGCCCAGGCCCCCTGGAGGTGATCGAGGAGGTCCTCCTCGATCAGGGGCGCCGGAGCACGGACGTCCGGGCTTCGCTCGAGACGCGCCAGGAGCTCCTCGCTGAAGCGCGAGAAGAGCCGCTGGTGGCACAACACCCGTCCGATCTGGCCGGGGAATTGCCCGGAGAGTGTACACGAGCGGCCGAAGGCCTGCTCCACCACCCGCTCGGCCTCTTCCGCCGGGTCCGCCGCGCGCCGCACGACGTGGGTGCGGTTGCGCACCGGGAAGCGCGAGAGCGTCACCGGCGATCCGGGCGGGAGCCAGGACTCCAGCCGGCGCAGGCGCTCCTCGGTGCCCTTGAGCCGCACCCATTCGAGCTCGGCGCCGAGCCCCGCCTCCAGGCTCTCGCCGGTGTCGTCGTGCAGGAGCGCGACCACGCCCTCGGGCAGGCCGGCGGCCTCGAGCGCGCGCGCGACCGCCTGCGCGGCGGCCGGCAGCCGTGGGTCGGAGATCACGAGCGCCGTGCGGCCCGCGAGCAGCGACGAGCTGAGCCGTGCGCCGAGCCCGCCGGCGAGGTCCGACCAATGGGCCTGGAACAGGCCGACGCCGCCGGCCGGCTCGCCCTCGGCCAGGATCTCGAGCGCCTCGCGGAACCGGAACAAGTCTTCCTCGAGCCGCGCCGCGAGCTCGCCCGGCTCGAGCCCGAGCGCCTCGGCCATCGCCTCCCCGAGCCCTGGCGCGCGCTCCAGCTCGTCCGGCACGCGCGCCAGCACGCCGCGACGTTCTTTGCGCGAGCGGGCGCGCCATGCCGCCTGGGCCTCGGCGCACGCGGCGAGCGCGTCGCGGACGTCCGCTCGGCTAGACCGCGGCCACTCGGCGAGCACCGACACGGGCTCGCGCCGCGAGGCCAGCTCGAATACCTGCCCCGAGCGCGCCGGAACCCACCAGCCGCCGACCCAATTCTCCTCGCGCGGGGCCCTCACCGCTGGGCGGTAGTGTGCGCGGCCGGCCGGGGGAACTCCAGCCGCTACGATGCCCGCGTGGAGCCCGAAGCCGTCCAGGGAACCGGCGCCGAGCGCGCGCCCCGCCAGCGCCTCCCGCGCGCGCTGCGCATCGCCCGCCAGGCCCATTTCCAGCGCGCCTACCGGGACGGCTCGCGCGCCAAGGGCTCGATCCTGACCGTCGTCGCCGTCCCCAACGGCCTCCCCCACCCCCGGATCGGCCTCTCCGTCGGCCGCTCGGTGTGGAAGAGCGCCGTGCGCCGCAACCGCGTGCGCCGCATCTTCCGCGAGGCCTTCCGGCTGAGCCGGAGCGAGCTGCCGGCGGGCTTCGACCTCGTCCTGATCCCGGCCTCGCCGCGGCTCGAGCCCGAGCTCGCGGCGACGCGCGAGGAGCTCGTTCGCCTCGCGCGCAAGGCCGCCGCCCGCGCCGCCGATCGCGCATCCAGGCGCGCAGAAGGGGATCAGAAGGAGCGATCGACCTCTCCCGGAAGCCAGTAGCGGCTTTGGATCACGGGAACTATGGAGAAGGGATACCCTGGACCGGCGTCGTTGACCGCACGACCGACGGTGAACGCACTGCAGGTGCGATCACTCTGAACGAGGGAGGCCTGACATGCTCAGATTGCTCCGGGGCGCGTGCCTTTTCTTACTCGCCTGTCCGCTCGCTCTGATCGCCCCCTCGAGCCAAGCGACGGCGCAGTCGGAGATCGTCGGCTGGGGCGAGCAGGTGTTCGACAGCCGATGGAGCAACGAAGCGTTCGTCGAGATCGCGGCAGGCTGGGGGCACACCATGGCACGGCGCAGCGACGGCTCGGCCGTCGCGTGGGGGAACAACGACCACGGCCAGTGCAACGTGCCCGCGCTGCCGCCTGGGCTGAACTATGTCGAGATGGCGGCGGGCGCATTCCACACTGTCGCCCGGCGTAGCGACGGCTCGGTCGTCGCGTGGGGAGACAACTCGTACGGCCAGTGCAATGTGCCCGTGCTGCCGCCGAGCCTGAGCTACGTCGAGATCGCGGCGGGCGCGACGCACACTCTGGCACGGCGCAGCGACGGCTCGATCGTCGCGTGGGGGGACAATCTCCACGGCCAGTGCAACGTGCCCGCGCTGCCACCGGGGCTGGGCTACGTCGAGGTCGCGGGTGGCGCGTTCCACAGCGTCGCGCGGCGGAGCGACGATTCGGTCGTCGCCTGGGGGTACAATCACTACGGTCAATCCAACGTCCCCGCGCTGCCGCCGGGTCTAAGCTACGTCGAGGTCGCGGCTGGCGCGACGCACACCCTGGCGCGGCGCAGCGACGGCTCGGTCGTTGCATGGGGCGACAACTGGGCCGGCCAGTGCAACGTGTCCGCGCCGCCGCCGGGCTCGAGCTACGTCCAGATCACGGCAGGCGGCTACCACAGTATCGGCCTGCGCAGCGACGGCTCGGTCCTCGCCTGGGGGTGGAACAGCTTCGGCCAGTGCAACGTGCCCGCGCTGCCACCGGGGCTGAGCTACGTCGAGGTCGCGGGGGGCTGGGATCACACCGTTGCGCGGCGTAGCGACGGTTCGGTCGTAGCGTGGGGAGACAACGCCTCCGGCCAGTGCAATGTGCCCGCACTGGCTCCGGGCCTGAGCTACGTCGAGGCCGCGGCGGGCTTGGTGCACACTCTGGCACGGCGCAGCGACGGGTCGGTCGGCGCGTGGGGATACAACTTCCACGGCCAGTGCAACGTGCCCGCG
>DATKBQ010000599.1:0-3004 GCA_035546375.1 Planctomycetota bacterium
GGCGTGGCGCGCGCCGCTGCGGGGCGCGCTCGACTGGCTGCGCGACGAGATCTCCCCCCACTTCGAGTGGGAGGGCGGCGCGCTGCTCAAGCATCCGTGGACGGCGCGCGACCAGTATCTGGACGTCATCCTGGACCGCTCGGCGCCGAGCCTCGACCGCTTCTTCGCCGCACACGCGGTGCGTCCGCTCGACGTCGAGGAGCGCAGGCGCGCCCTGCGTCTGCTCGAGATCGAGCGCCACGCGATGCTCATGTACACGAGCTGCGGCTGGTTCTTCGACGAGCTGTCGGGGATCGAGACCGTGCAGGTGATGCAGTACGCGGGCCGCGCGGCGCAGCTCGCCGCACAGACCCTGGGCGAAGACCCCGAGCCGGAGCTGGTCCGGCGCCTGTCCGAGGCGCACAGCAACATCGCCGTCCTCGGCGACGGAGCGCGGATCTACGCGCGCTTCGTCAAGCCGGCGATGGTCGACCTCGAGAAGGTGGCAGCGCACTACGCCATCAGCGACCTGTTCGACGAGCAGGGCGAGCCCCTGCGCATCACCGCCTGGTCGATCGACCGCGGCGAGCGCGAGTTGTTCGAGGCCGGGCGCCAGCGCCTCCTGCTCGGCGCCGGGAGGGTGTCCTCGACGCTCACGAACGAGTCCGAGGCCTACGAGTACGGCGTCTTCCACTTCGGCGACCACGGCGTGCAGGCCGGTGTCCGCCCGGCCGGGCGCGACGGCGACCTCGCCGGCGTGGCGGCCGAAGCGCGCACGGCCCTCGAGCACGGCGACTTCGCCGAGGTGATCCGCGCCCTCGACCGGCACTTCGGGAGCGCCGCCTACTCGCTCAAGACGCTCTTCCGCGACCAGCAGCGGCGGATCGTCTCGCGCGTGCTCGAGTCCACCCTGGAGGAGGTCGAGACGCGCCTGCGGCTGATCTACGAGCAGCACGCGCCGCTCCTGCGCTTCCTCGGCGACCTCGGCATGCCCGCGCCGCCGGCGCTGCAGAGCGCGGCGGAGTTCGCGGTCAACACCAGCCTGCGGCGCGCCTTCGGTGAGCTCCCGCTCGACCTCGAGAAGATCCGCGCGCTGCTCGAGGCGGCGCGGCTGGAACGGCTGGCGCTCGACACCTCGGGCCTGGCCTTCGTGCTCGGCAACCGGGTCGAGGACCTGGCGCGCGAGCTGGCCGGCGAGCCGCAGTCCCTCGAGCGGCTCGAGGCCCTGCTCTCTGGGCTGCAGCTGGTGGACGAGCTGCCCTTCGAGCTGGACCTGTGGACCGCCCAGAACCTCTTCTGGGAGCTGATGAGCGGCGTCTACCCGGAGTTCCGCTCGCGTACGGACCCAGCCGCGCACCAGTGGATCGAGCGCTTCCGCGAGCTGGGAGAGAAGCTGTCGGTGCGCGTGGGATGACGCGCCGCAGCGCCCGCCGCAGGCGCCGCGAGCCGCGCCCGCGCGCGGCGCCGGCGAGCACCTACCGGCTGCAGCTCGGGCCGGCGCTCGACTTCGAAGGCGCGGCACGGCTGGCGCCCTACCTCGATTCGCTCGGGATCGGCGCGGCGTACCTCTCGCCGTGCTTCGCCGCGCGGCCAGGCAGCGAGCACGGCTACGACGTGGTCGACCCGACCCGGCTCGCGCCGGAGCTGGGCGGCGAGGCGGCGTTCCTGCGCCTCTCGCGCGCGCTCCGCCGGCGCGGCATGGGCCTGGTGCTCGACATCGTGCCCAACCACATGGCCGCCCACCCCGCGAACCCCTGGTGGCGCGACGTGCTCGAGAGCGGCCGCGAGTCGCCCTACGCGGCCTTCTTCGACGTCGACTGGAACCCGCCGCAGCCGCGTCTCGCCGAGAAGGCCCTGGTGCCGATCCTCGCTCGGCCCTACGAGCAGGCGCTCGAGCAGGGCGAGCTGGCGCTCGCGCTCTCCGAGCGCGGCCTCGAGCTGCGCTACGGCGAGCACGCCCTGCCGATCGATCCGGCGACTTGGGCGAACGTGCTGCGCGCGGCGCTCGACTCGGACGCGCGGGCGGAGCCCGGCGACCGCGCCGCGCTCGCGCGGCTGGCGCGCCGGGTCGAGCGCCTGCACGGCGAGGCCGGCCGCCGGGCTGGGCGCGGGCGGGTGCGCGCGGCGTTGGCGCGGCTCGTGCGCGGACGCGCGGGCGTGCGGCGGATGCTCGATGCGGCGCTCGGGCGCTTCAACGGCAGCGCCGGCGAGCGGTCCAGCTTCGACGCGCTCGACCGGCTGCTCGCCGAGCAGAACTGGAGGATCGCCTTCTGGCGCCGCGCGCAGGAGGAGATCAACTACCGACGCTTCTTCAACATCGCGGAGCTGGTCGGGCTGCGCATGGAGCGCGCGGAGGTGTTCGAGGCGTGGCACTCCCTTTTGCTGCGCCTCGTGCGCGAAGGGCACGCGAACGGCGTGCGCGTCGACCACGTCGACGGCCTGCGCGACCCGACCGGGTACCTGCGCGAGCTGCGCGCACGGCTGGGGCCGGCGCTCTGGCTCGCCGTCGAGAAGATCCTCGAGCCCGGCGAGCCCTTGCACGCGGGCTGGCCGGTGGACGGCACGACGGGCTACGACGCGCTGGCGCTCTTCGATTCCGTCCTGGTCGATCCCCAAGGGGCGCGGAATCTGGGCACGGCGCACGCGCGCTTCACCGGTTCGGCGCGCCATTTCGAGGACGTCGCGCACGAGGCCCAGCTCCAGGTGGCGCGCATGCACTTCGCCGGCGACCTGACCGGGCTCGGGCAGGAGCTGGGGCGGCTCGCGGCGCAGGAGGATCGCTTCCTCGACCTGCGGCCGGAGGAGCTGCTCGAGGCGCTGACGGCGCTCACCGCGAGCTTCCCGGTCTATCGCACCTACGTGCGCGACGCGCGGCCGCGGCCCGAGGATGCCCGCGCGGTGCGGGCCGCCGTGCGCGACGCGCGCCGGCGCGACGGCGGGCTCTCGCCGCGGGCGCTGGAGCTGGTGCGGCGCGCGGTGCTGGTCCTCTCCGCGCCGCGCCTGAGCGCGAAGCAGCGCCGGATGC
>DATKBQ010000600.1:0-6948 GCA_035546375.1 Planctomycetota bacterium
GCTCGGCGCTCGCGCGCGCGAGCGCGGCGGCCTCCGGCGCCTCGCGCGGGATCGAGCTCGACTCGGGCGCGAGCCGATCCGGCTCGCGCGGCCCGGCGCTCGCGCCGCGCTCGAGCTCGAGCGCGCCCGCTCGCTCGGCGATCGCGCTCGGCTCGGGAGCCGGCGGGATCGGCCGGATCTGGAACGTCGGCTCGCGGCGCGGCGCCTCGCGCACGTCGGACTCGGGATGGAGGTAGCGGAACCACAGGAGCAGGAGCAGGTGGACGAGGACCGAGGCCAGGAGCGCCTTGTAGAGGACGTCGAGCTCCTCCCAGCGCTTGGCGAGCCACGCGAGCAGCGCGAGCAGGAGCAGCGCGGCGGCGAGGGCCAGGTCGATCCAGGAAGCCGGGCGCGGAGGCCGGCGCAGGAGCTCCAGCGAGCGCGCGCTCAAGAGCTCGCTCACGCCGGAAGCCTCGCGCGCGAAAAGGATCTCGAAGCCGCTCGCCGCCAGGGCCGGACCGCGCTCGGAGTCTGCGCCGCACAGACCCTCCAGCTGGCGCGGCGCCAGCCAGAGGCCGTGCTCCTGCAGGCTGCGCCAGAGGTCGAAGCCGCCGCGCGTCCCCTCGCGGTCGGAGGCGAAGACCAGCGCGCGCCCGCCCGCGGCGAGCGCCGGCTCGCGCTCCTCGAAGCGCGTGTTCAGCTCGGCGAGCTCCGATACGTCCCAGCCCGCGCCGTCGGCATCGGGGGCCGCGAGCCAGAGGTCGAAGTCGCCGCGCCCGGAGCGATCCGTGGCGAAGACCAGCGCAGCCGTCCCGGGGACCGGCGCGGGATCGACGTCGTCGCCCTCGCCGTTGAGCGCGTCCATCGGGAGCGGCGGACCGAAGCCGCTCCCGTCCCAAGCGGCGCGGTAGAGGTCGAAGCCGCCGGCGCCGCCCGCGCGGTTCGAGGCGAAGTACAGCGCGCCGTCGCCGAAGGCCGGCGCGATCTCGTCCGACTCGCTGTTCAGCACGGCGATCGGGAGCGCCTCGCCCAGCTCGCCGCCGGCGATCTCCGCCAGGTACAGCTCGGCGTTGAGGCCGACCTCGCCGCTCGAGAAGGCGAGCCAGCGGCCGTCCGGCGAGAGCGCCGGCCGGCTCGCGCCCACCACGCCGAGCGAGCGCGGCTCGTCCCACACCGCGTAGCGGATCGCGTCCGCTCCGCCGACCTCGAAGGTGCGCTCGCCGTCGGTGTAGGTCTCGCCCTGGGCCAGCCAAGGCACGAGCACGCGAGCGACCAGGACCAGTGCGGCCGCCGCGAGCGACGCCGCGATCACCAAGTCCTTCGCCGCGGGTCGCGCCAGGGGCCGCACGTCAGCCCCCGGAGGCCTGGGAGGCCTCGAGCGTCCCGATCGCCAGGTTGGAGAGGCCCGCCGTGCCGCACGCGTCCACCACCCGCACCACGTCCTGGTGGTGCACCGAGCCGTCGCCGCGGATCGTCACCGGCGTCTTCGGATCGCGGCGCGCGGCGCGGAGCAGCGCCTCCCGCAGGCCTGCATGGTCCACCCTGCGCCCCGAGAGCGAGAGGCTGCCGTCGCGGAAGATGTTGATCACCAGCTCCTCGGGCACCGCCTCCACCGCACTCCCGGATTCCGCCCGGGGCAGCTCGATCTCCAGCTCGCGCTCGGGGTCGTGGAACGTGGTCGCCACCATGAAGAAGACCAGGAGCTGGAACACGACGTCGATCATCGGCGTCAGGTTGAACATGGGCTCGTCGGCCCCGTCGGCGTCGCGGATCTTCACGCGCCCGCCTCGCCGCGCAGCCGGAGCGCGAGCTGCTGCCAGGTGTCCTCGGCGGCCGAGACGAAGCGGTCGATGCGACCCTTGAGGTAGTAGTAGACGGCCTGGGTCGGGATCGCGACCGCGAGGCCGGCGGCGGTCGTGACCAGCGCCTGGGCGATGCCGTTCGCCAGGAGCTCCGGCCGGCCGAGCCCCTGCTGCATGGCGATCACGTTGAAGGCCAGGATCATGCCCCACACGGTGCCGAGCAGGCCGAGCAGCGGCGCGATGCCGGCGACGACCACCAGCGGGCGCAATCCCGTGGTGAGCCGGCGCACCTCGCGCGAGCCGGCGTCCTCGACCGCCTTCTCGTGCTCGAGCCTCGGCCGGTCCCAGCGCTCGAGGCCGGGCTGCAGCGTGCGCGCGAGCGGGTTCGCGGAGCGGGCGCACAGCTCGAGCGCGCGCTCGGGCCCGCCCTCGTCCGCCGCCGCGAGCAGCTCCGCGCGGACGCGCGCCGTCCCGAGCGGCCCGGACCGCATGCGGATCCAGCGCGCGACGCTGTAGCCCAGGGCGACGACGGAGCAGAACGCGATCGGCCACATGATCGGGCCGCCGCTCACGATCAGGTCGTAGAGCGAGTCGAGCCCGCCCTCTTGGGCCGCGTTCACGATCGAGGTGACTGCCATCGGACGTCCTCCGACCCGGCGCGGCGGCCGGGCTCCAGACCCAGATCAAGGCGCGCCGTCGCGCGAGCGCCGCCCTCCGCACCTGCCCATCGAGGTCGCGGCGCGCACGCTCACTCCTCCCCCAAGGCGCGCAGCCGCTCGCGCGCCGCGCCGGCCGCGCGCGCCGAGGCGTGGCCCTCGAGCACCTCGCGGTAGCGGGCGCGGGCCCGATCGCGGTCGCCCAAGCGCTCGAGGCAGCCGCCGGCCTCGACCAGCGCCTCGGCCACCTCCTCGTCGGCGGCGTAGAGCACCGCCACCTTGAGGAACTCGGCCAGGGCCTGCTCCACGTCGCCCCCGGCGAGCGCCAGGCGCCCGAGCCCGAGCCGCGCCCGGGCGGCGATCGCCCCGCGGTCGAGGCCCACGGAACGCTCGAAGGCGGCGCGCGCGCCGCGCAGGTCGCGCTGCTCGAAGAGCGCCCGCCCGCGCCACAGTTCGGCCTCCGCCAGGCCCTCGAACTCCGGCGCGCGCCGCGCGAGCTCGGCCAGCGCGGCGCTGCACTCCTTCCACCGGCCGAGCTCGCCGAGCGAGAGCCCGAGCCGGAAGAGCGCCTTCGGCGCGACCTCGTGCCGCGGGGCCTCGCGCCCGACGCGCTCCAGCGCTTCGGCCGCTTGCGCGAACCGCCTGGCGCGGAAGCGCGCCTCGCCCAGCAGGAAGAGCGACTCGCCCCACAACTCGCTCTCCCGGTGCCCTTCGACCAGCGCAGCGAAGGCGCGCTCGGCGGCCTCGAGCTCGCCCAGGCGCAGGTGCGCGAAGCCCTGCTTGTAGAGCGCCTTCGCCAGGAGCCCGTCCTCGGCCCCGTCTTGCGCCAACGCGTACAGCTCCGCCGCGCGGCTCAGCTCGCCCGCCTCGAAGCGCCCTTCGCCGGCGAAGAAGCACGCCTCGGCGAGGGCGGCCGCCTCGCGAGCGGACGAGCCCGGCTGGGAAGGGATCTTGCGCGCCGCGCGCAGCGAGGCCTCCGCTTGGTCGATCTCGCCGCCCTCCAGCGAGAGCCAGGCGCTCTCCACCAGCGCGGCCTGGGCCACGGCGGGGTCGCGCGTGCGCTCGAGCAGCATCTCGTATACGCCCTGCGCCTCCTCCAGCGCGCCGGCGGAGCGCAGCGCGCCCGCCGCGATGCGCGCCGCAGCGAGGACCCTGGGCTCGTCGGGGCAAAGGGCGGCGAAGCGCCGCCAAGCCTCCCGTGAGGCGCGCCCGTCGGAGCGCTTGGCGTGGGTCCACACGCAGAGCTCGAGGGCCGAGACTCGCAGATCGTCCCCTGGCGTGCCGCCGCCCGCCAGGGGCTCGAGCACCCGCGCGGCCTCGTCCCAGGCTTCCTGGCCGTACAGGCACCAGCCCAGGCCGTAGCGCGCGCCGGCGGCGTGCGGGCCCGCGGGCGAGCGCTCGAGCAGCGCGCGGTAGTGCGGGATCGCCTCCGCGCCGCGGCCCGCGCGCGAGAGGCGCTCGGCGAGCTGGAAGCGCGCCGTGTCGGCGTGCTCGCCGTCGGGGGACTCGCCGAGCAGGCGCTGGAGCTGCGCCGAGCCCGCCTCGCCGGGGTCCAGCCGCGCGAGCCCGAGCCGGGCCTGTGCGCGCTGGCCTCCCTCGGGACAGCCCTCCAGGTAGCGCGTCCACGCCTGGGCTGCGCCGCGCGGGTCGCCGGCGTCCTCGCGCGAGCGGCCGAGGAGGAACCAGCCCTCGCAGGCCTCGCTCGCCTTCGGGTGCTCGCGCACCAGCCGCTCGAAGAGCTCGCCCGCGGCATTCGGGTCGCCCTGGAGGAAGCGGCACCACCCCAGCCGCGAGAGGGCGCGCGCGGCGCTCGCCGGATCGGGCGCGACCTCCAGCGCGGCGCGGAAGGCGGGCTCGGCCTCCCCGTAGCGCCCCTGCGCGAACCAGCCCTCGGCGATCACCAATCGGGCGCGCGCGGAATAGGCGCCGTCGCCCGAGCGCTCGAGCAGGCCGCCCGCCAGGCGCACCGCTTCCTCCGCGCGGCCGCTGTTGAGCGCGGCGACGGAGGCGGCGTAGCTCGCGTAGTCGCTCCCCGAGCGCTGGTAGGCGCGCAGCGCCTCCTCGGGACGTCCGAGCTCGCCCAGGAGATCGCCGCGGGCGGCGTTCACGCGCTCGGCGAGCTGGGGCTCGGGGCGCAAGGACAGGGCGCGGTCGAGGGATGCGAGCGCCGCCTCGGCCTCGCCTGCCTTGGCCTGCGCCTGGGCGAGCCAGTAGGCGGCCTCGGCGCTCTCCGACAGCGCCTCGGCGGAGAGCGAGCGGACCGAGGAGCGCACCTCGCCCGCGCGCAGCTCCTCGACCCCGAGCTGCAGCGCCGCCTCCGCGGCGAAGCGGCCCTCCGGGAAGCGCTGCAGGAGCTCGGCGAAGCGCTGCGCCGACGCGCGGTGATCCCCCTTGCGGGAGAGCGCGAACGCCGCGCCGCGCAGAGCCGCGTCGGCGAAGGGTCCCTCCCGCACGGCGGCGTAGTGCTCCAGCGCCGCGTCGAAGTCGCCGGCGGCGAGCCGCACCTCGCCACTGAGGAACACGAGCTCGCCCTCCAGCGCGTCACCCGGCCAGCGCTTGCGGAAGCGCTCGACGCGCCGCAAGGCCTCCTCGCCGTTGCCGAGCTGGAAGGCGCACCACGCGAGGCCGTAGGACGCCTCGCGCGCGTAGTCGCTGCGACCCTCCTGGGCCGACAGCACCGACTCGTACGCCGCTTGCGCCTCGGCGTGGCGTCCTTCGCGAAAGCGCGCCTCGCCGAGGTAGAAGGTCGCCGGCACCACCAGGTACTCCTTGCCCGCGGCGAGCGTCCGCTCGAAGGCCTGGGCGGCCTCCGCGTGGCGCCCGCCGGCGAGCTCGCACTGGCCGAGACGGAACAGGACCTCGGCGGCGAACTCGAACGCGGGCAGCGCGGCGAGCCGGCGGTACTCGACCAGGGCCTCCTCGGTGCGGCGGAGCTCGTACAGCGACGAGGCGAGCCGGTAGCGCGCCAGGCTCGCCTTCGCGTGGCGGGGGTAGCGCTCGAGGAACGCGCGCGCCTCCTTCGCGGCCAGCTCGTGCAGGCCCTTCTCGCTCAGGCCGGCGACGAACTGGTACTGCTCCTCGGCCGGAGCCTGGGGACGCGCGGATGCGGCGGGGGCGAGTGCGGCGGCGCACAGGACCAGGCACGCTGCGCTCAGTCGGCGGGAGGGGGACAATCGCGCGCTCCTCTGCTCTTCTGGGGATCCGGACGGTTCGACGCCCTCGCGTTCAACTACCGTGGTAATCGAAGCGCTGGGGGCAGGCAATGGACGGGGCTGCTTTTTCAGAAAGCGTACTCGGTGCGGCGCCCGGCGTAAGCATCCCAGCGCCCGCGCACGTCGATGCGCTCGACCCCGAGCCCGGCCGAGGCCAATGCGGCGAGGGTGGCCCCGCGTTTTGCGCTCGTGCACCCGCTGCAGACGAACCATCCGCCGCCGACCAGGCTCGCCGCCACGTCGCGCGCGTGGGAGCGGATCAGCGAGGAATCGAGGTTCGCCATCACGCCGTGGAAGCGCTCCGAGGGCTCGAGGACCTCGAAGGAGCCCAGGCGCAGCTCGCAGCGCGCGGCGAGGCCGTTCGCCTCGAGCAGCGCCCGCGCGTACGGCAGGGCGTGCGGGTCGACGTCGAAGGCCAGCGCCGCGCCGGCGCCGAGCACCAGCGCGGCGGCGGCGAGGATGCCGCTGCCGCAGCCGGCGTCGAGCACGCGCTCGCCGGGCGCGAGCCGCTCCTGGAGGTTGCGCAGGCAGGCGCGCGTCGTGGCGTGGCGTCCGGTACCGAAGGCGCCGCCCGGCTCGAAGAGCAGGCGCACGTCGCCTGGGCGCAGGCGCCCATTCCAATCTGGCGGGACGATCGCCAAGCGGCCGACGCGCAGGGGCTTGAAGTCCCTGCGCCACGAGCTCGCGAAGTCCTCGTGGGGCAACACACGGAAGAGCGGCTCCAGGCCGCGCAGTTCGCCCGCGCCGGCGCGCTCGGCGAGCTCGGCCAGCGCGCGGCGCAGGCGCTCGCGGCGCTCTAGCACGTCCTCGCCCTCGCACAGGTAGCCGCGCACCCAGGTGCGGCCGGGACCCGGGTCGGCCTCCGCCAGGGAGAGCGCGCCGAAGAGCGCGGCCGGGCAACCCTCCTCGGCCAGCGCGAAGGCGATCAGCTCCTGCCAGCCGCGGGGGGCGGAGACGCGCACCTCGGTCCAGGCGGGGCCGGGCACGGGCGCCTCACTCTCCGCGCTGGGGCAGCGCGAAGACCTCGATGGGCGGGCCGAGCGCGACGGCGCGCAGCGCGAGCCAGGAGAACGACCCGGCCCCGGGCGAATCCTGGAAGCGCGCGAGCGGCGGGGCGCCTGGGCCGCTCCACGGCGGGAAGCGCGCGAGCAGGACCCCCTCGCGCCTCAGCGTCGCGTGCACGAGATCGGAAGCCGGCGGGCCCAGGGGCGTCGTCGGCGTGTAGACGATGAAGTAGTCCGCGGCGAGGGAGTCGAGGTAGGCGCGCGGATCGCGCTCGATCGCAGGGTGCGACGAAGG
>DATKBQ010000601.1:0-7296 GCA_035546375.1 Planctomycetota bacterium
CGGCGCCTTGGCTCGCGCCTGGAGGAGCATGGCGGGCGAGAGGTCGAGGCCTACGTAGAGGAGCCCGCGCGCGCGCAGGAGCTCGGTGAAGCGCCCGCTCCCGCAAGGGACGTCGAGGACGCTGGAGAGCGGCCCGAGTGCCCCCAGGGAATCGACGGCGCGCAACACCGCGCGCTCCTTGCGCCGCTGGCGCCGGAGGCCACGTCGGCCGCTCCAGCGGCGGTCGTAGGTCTCGGCCACCCGCGCGTCGCGGTAGCGCTCTAGCTTGGCGGACGAGGAATCGGCGCGGGGGAAACCGGCGCGCAGGGGATCGGCGGGCGGGGGATCGGCGCGAGGGGAGTCCACGCGCGGGGCATCCTGCCGGGCGCGAGCGTCGCGCGCGAGGTCTTGCTCCCGCGGCGCGCCGTGCTGGAATCGGAGGCGCGATGGATCCGCAGCGAGGCGCGACGACATGGCGGCCGGTCCTGACCGGCGACGGGAGCTGGACCCTGCGGCATCCGCTGCACGGCGAGGCCTGCCACTCGCGGGCCGGCGCTTGGCGCCAAGCGCGCGAGCGGTACGCGGCGCCGTGCCGCCTGCCCGAGCTCGCGTCGAGCGCGGCGCAGGTCCGGCTGCTCGACGTCGGCACCGGCCTCGGCCTCAACCTGGCCGCGGCGCTGGAGGCGCTCCATCGCACTCCGAGGAGCGGCGCGCGGCTCGCGGCGACGACGCTCGAGCTCGAGGCGGACGTCCTCCGCGCGGCCCTCCGGCTTCCACCCGGCCCCGCCGAGCAGGAGCGCTGGCACGCCCCCGTGCGCCGGGCGCTGGAGCGCGCTCTCGCTCCCGGCGCGTCCGGCGAGCCCGTCCCGCTCGGCGAGGGCGGCGCGCTGGGCACGCTGCGCCTGGTCCTGGGCGATGCGCGGTCCTCCCTCCCTCGCTTGGCGCCGGAGCCTCCCTTCGACGCCGTCTTCCTCGACCCCTTCTCGCCGCGCCGGGATCCGGCCCTGTGGGAGGAGGCGTTCCTGGCCGAGGTTGCCCGGCGCATGGCGCCCCAGGCCGTGCTCTCGACCTACTCGAGCGCCTTCGCGGTGCGCCTCGCGCTCCTGCGCAGCGGTCTCCGTGTCGGGCTCGGCCCGCGCGTCGCCACCAAGGGCTCGGGGACGTTGGCCTCGCGTGCGGGCTCCCTGCCGGAGCTCGATCCGCGCACCCGGCGGCGACTCGAGCGCCGCCTCCATCCGCCAAGCGAGCCTCCTGCGCCGCCCCGTGCGCCCGCGGTGGGTCGCCCGGCCGCGATTTCCGCGCGGAATGGGGCCCCCGAGCAGCCCTTTTCCTAGAATCCAAGGTGAAACCACGGTTCAACGCGCGAGCGGTTGAGCTACACCTAGCGACCCGGACCGAGCGCGCCCCCGCGGTCCGGGGCGCAAGAGAGAGCGATCCTCCATGAACCACCTCGCCATCCTGGGCTGGACCGAGGGCCTGATCGTCGTCGGAGTGCTGGTCCTGCTCTTCGGCGCGCGCAAGCTCCCGGAGCTGGCGCGCTCGATGGGCTCGAGCATCACCGAGTTCAAGAAGGGGCTGCGCGAGGAGTCCGCGCCGCGCTCCGGCGAGGGGCGCGGCAAGCTCCCCGAGCGCGCGCCGGGCGACGACGCTCCTGCGGACACGCGCCCCTGAGGGGAGCCTGGAAGGCGAGCGAGCGAAGGCGTGACGTCGCGCAGCCGTCCCAGCGCTCCTGAGCGCCCCCTCTCCCCGCTGCCGGTCCCCCCGGCCGGCGCCGCCGGCCCCGCGGCCGGCGAGGTCACCGGCCCCTCGCTTGGCGAGGTCACCGGTGCGGTTCTCTGCGGGGGCCAGAGCCGACGCATGGGCGCCGACAAGGCGCTGCTCCCCTTGGACGGCCGGCGGCTGATCGAATACTCGATCGACGCGCTGCGGCCCGTCGCCGGGCGGATCCTCCTCGCCTGCGGCCCGCGCCCGCGCTACGCGGAGCTCGCCCTGGAGACGGTGCTCGACGACTTTCCCGACGGCGGGCCGCTGGCCGGGTTGCTCGCGGCCCTCGAGGCCTGCCGCGGCGAGTGGCTCGTGCTCGTCGCCTGCGACATGCCGCGGGTCGAGCCGCGTGTCCTGCGCGCCCTGCTCGACGAGGCCGCGCGGGCGGACCTCGACGTGTGCCTGCTCGAGATCGAGCGCGGCACCCAGCCCCTGTGCGGCGTCTACCGCAAGACGTGCGCCCCGGCGGTGCGGCGCTCCCTCGAGCTCGGAGAGCGGCGCATGGTCGACTTCCACGCGCCGCGTCCCGGAGAACCGCCGTTGCGCCCCGGCGAGTCGCCGTTGCGGATCGGCACGCTCGCCGCGCGCGATCTCGTCCCGTCCTCCGCCGGCCGCGACTTCCAGCCGGCGCTCAACCTCAACTCGCCCGGCGAGCTCCAGGCCGAGGCCCTCCGGCTCGCCGCCGCCGGGCCCGCACGGGAGGCCCTATGAGCGGCGAGGCGCTCCTGGCCCAGGTCGTCGCGCCGGTCCGCGACGGGATGCAGAGGATGCGCGACGTCCTCGGCCTCCAGCTCGCCGAGGACTCGGCCGCGGTGCGCGACATGACCGACCACGTGGGCCGCTTCCAGGGCAAGCAGCTCCGCGCGGCGCTGGTCCTGCTCTCGGGCGACGCCACGGGCAACTCGACCGACGAGCACGCGACCATCGCCGCCATCGTGGAGATGATCCACCTGGCGACGCTCGTGCACGACGACATCCTCGACGGCGCCGAGGTGCGCCGGCGGGTCGCCTGCGTCAACCAGCGCTGGGACAACCAGACCGCGGTCCTGCTCGGCGACTTCCTCTATGCGCGCGCCTTCGCGCTCTCGACCGAGCTGGCCTCGCGGCTGTGCTCGCGCCTGTTGGCCGAGACCACGCGCCGGATCTGCGTGGGCGAGATCGAGCAGGCGCGCGGCCGCTACGACTTCGAGATGAGCCAGGCGCGCTACGAGTCGATCGCCGCCGCCAAGACGGCCAACCTGTACGCGGCGGCCTGCGAGCTCGGGGCGCGCTACCCCGGCGGGCACGAGGCCGTCGGCGCCGAGCTGCGCGCCTTCGGCTGGGAGGTCGGCTTGGCCTTCCAGATCGTCGACGACTGCCTGGACCTCACCGCGAGCGAGGAGGAGCTGGGGAAAAGCGTCGGCACCGACGTGGAGGACGGGAAGGTCACGCTGCCGGTGCTGGTCGTCTACCGGGGCGCGCCCGAGCCGGTGCGCGCCAGGATCCGCGACGTCTTCACGCTCCCCGGGCTGCGCCAGCGCACGGCCCGGCTGCGCGAGGCATGCGACTTGCGTCCGGGCGTCGAGCATGCACTGGCGCGTGCCGGTGCGTTGGTCGGACGGGCCGTCGGTCGGGCCCGCGCCCTGCCCGCCAGCCCCGCGCGCGACGCGCTGGAGGCCCTGGGCGGATTTGTCCTCGACCGGCGTTGGTAGACCGACCGAACCAGGAGCCCATGACGAACAGCGCGAACGATTCCGCACGCCGCCCCTTCAAGTGGGGATTCTTCAGCGCCTCGGCGGTGATCCTGGTCTTGGTCGCCGCCGGCCAGGCGGTCGGCGCCCTGCTCGGGCGCTACCCGCCGGCGCAGGCGGTCCTGGCGGCGATGCGCGGCGACTCGGCCGACGCCCGGTCGATCCTCGCCAACCTCTTCGGCGAGATGGGCGGGCGCGACTGGCTCTTCACCGCCTTCCTGGTCTCGGCGGCGGTGTACGTGATCGTGCAGCGCGCGGCCCTGCGGCGCTTCTTCCGCTCGATGCACACCGGCGTGTCGCTGGTCAGCCTCTCGGTGGTGGCGGTGATCCTGGGCGTGCTCGTGCCACAGATCAAGAACTTCGAGGACCCCGAGGAGCGGGTCACGAAAGAGAACTACGAGGCCAACTACTCCGAGTTCCGCTGGGCCGAGAGCTACTTCCTCTACCACCTGCTGCGGCCGTACGGGATCGGCATGCCGGAGGCGCCGATCCCGCAGACGGCGCTGGCCGGGCTCGACCGTTTCGCGCGCGTGTACGGCAAGGAGGAGGCCGACAACCGGCGCAAGATGATGGAGTCGTCCATGACCGGACCGATGAAGGCCGACGAGATCGAGGCCTTCGGGCGGCGCCACGACGGGAGCTTGCGCAAGGCCTTCGACGTCGCCACGGCGCTGGAGCTGAACCGGCTCTACAAGTCGAGCTGGTTCGCGACGCTGCTCCTCCTGCTCGGCACCGCGGTCGCCTTCAACACCTTCAAGAGCGGCTTCAAGAGCTCGTTCCGGATCGCGAAGATCGGCTTCGTCGTCACCCACTTCGGGATCATGACGCTGCTCGTCGGCGGCGGCGTCAGCAAGCTCCTGACCGACCGCGGGATCCTGGAGCTGTGGCGCGGCGAGCCCGCCAAGGACACCTACTACCGCCACTACCGCAACGACAAGCGCGCGCGCATGCCGTTCGGCGTGCGGCTGGACCACTTCGCGCGCAAGGAGTGGAAGGCGCTCGAGGTCGAGTTCCCCGACGCCGACCTGACCACGCGGCTGCCGCGCCACACGCTCTGGCCAGGGCGCGAGATCCCGCTCGACTGGAGCGAGGACGAGGCCGGCAAGTGGCGGCCGAACGTGCTCCTGCGCGTGCTCGAGCTCCACGACCGGGCCGAGGTCGCGATGCGCGACGTGGTCGAGGGCGATCCCGCCGACGGCCTCGGCGCCTGGCCGCTGGTCGAGCTGCGCGTGCCCGCGCCCGAGCACGACCACGAGGATCCGGCCGACCACGCGGCGCACGCCGAGGCGGCGGCGAGCGAGACCCAGCGCCTCTACCTCTCGCCGCGCCTGCGCAACCAGGGCTACGCCGACCCGGCTCGGGCGTGGCGGATGGTGGTCGCCTACGGCGCGGATCCGCGGTCGGTGT
This sequence comes from Planctomycetota bacterium, assembly GCA_035546375.1. Taxonomy (GTDB): domain Bacteria; phylum Planctomycetota; class UBA1135; order UBA1135; genus DATKBQ01. Next base: position 4,881 of record DATKBQ010000601.1, read on the forward strand.
TCCCGCCCGATCCCGACCGCGTGCTCGGCACGCTCGACGTCGAGCTGAGCGGCGCGCCCAACGCGATGCCCATGCCGGTGCCGGTGCGCATCGGTGAGAGAATCCCGGTCGGGCTCGGCTACGAGGTCGAGTTCCTGCAAGCCACCGGCCACGTGCGCTTCGCGCGGAGCGCGGAAGAGGTCATCGCCACTCCCGATCCGAGTCCCCTGGCCGATCAGGGCGCGGCGATGCCGGGCGTCTGGATCCACGTCTGGCCCCCGGAAGGCGGGGAGCCCGAGCGGCGCCTGGTGCTCGAGGCCGTCGACCCGATCGAGTACGGCCTGCAATCGCGCTACGCCCACAGGCAGGTGATCGCGCGCCTGCGCTGGGACGCCTGGAGCGCGCCCGGGCCGCCGCGCTGGGTGCTCGCCTACGGCCCGGACACCGGGCCGCGGCTGGTGTGCGAGGACGGCCTAGAAGCACCGGTCGAGGCCGGCGAGCCGTTGCCGCTGCCCGGCGACACGCCGGTCGCCGCGCTGCGCTTCCTGCACTTCGCCCGCTTCCCCGAGAGCGGCAAGAACATCCACTTCCTGCCCAACCAGGTGGACGACCACGGCTGGGACGCGACCTTCTACTCCGCCGAGCCGCGCGGCCTCGTGCTGGAGATCGTGCGCCGGCCGCCGAGCGGGGACGAGACCTCGGAAACCGTGCGCATGGCGACCACACCCGCCTGGGGGTCGGACCGCTGGATCTCCGAGGACCACCGCTTCGGGATTCGCTTCCTCGAGAACGCCGAGGGCTTCCCCTTCGACTGGCGCAGCGTCTTGAGCGTGGTCGAGAGGGACGGGGAGGGAAGTCCCTTCGTCGTGCCGCTCGGCCCCGAGAAGGCGCGCGAGATCCGCGTGAACGACTACTTCCAGTACCGAGGCTACCGATTCTTCCAGACCAACGCGACGCCCGAGGACCCCGACTACTCCGGGATCGGCGTGGTCTACGACCCGGGCATCCCGATCGTGCTGGCGGGGATGTACACGATCATCGCCGGCACCCTGCTCGCCTTCATCGTGCGACCGATCGTGCTGGCGCGCCGGCGCAAGGAGGTCTTCCCGTGAGCTCGACTGCGTGGATCCAGGCGACCGACATCCTCTGCTACGCCGGGCTCGCGGCCGCCGCGGTGGCGGCCTTCCTGCACTGGCGCGCGGCGCGCGCCGGCCGCGGGCCCGAGGCCGGGACGAACCCGGCTTCGCGGGCGATGGTCATCGCGACCTTCGCCGCGCTGGCGACCATGGGCCTCGCCATGTGGCAGCGCTACGTGGAGGTCAACCACTTCCCGAGCCAGACCATGAGCGAGGTCTTGTGCATGTTCAGCCTCGCGCTGCTGTTCTCGGTCGTGGCGCTGCACTTCGCGCTCGGCCTGCAGCGGCGCGGCCCGGGCTGGGCGATCCTCGACGACGTGATCGTGGCGCTGGTCCTGGGCGGCGTGATCGCCACGCACCACTACGTGAACACGTTGCCGACGGCGCAGCGCGACCTCCCGCCGGCCTTGCAGTCGTGGTGGTTCCCGCCGCACCTCTCGGCCCTGATCTTCAGCTACGCCACGCTCGGGATCGCCGGCCTGATCTGCCTGGTGTACTTCTGCGCGCGCTTCTGGAGCGGCGTGTTCCAGGGCGGGCGCTCGATCTCCTCGCAGGTCCTGATCGCGCTCGCGCTGGTTCTCGTGCCCTATCTCCAGGTAGTGACGATCCCCGTGCTCCTGGTGTCGGGCCTGGTCTTCGCGGGCCTGCGCGCCGCGGGCCGGCTGCCTTCGCGACCCGCCCTGGCGGGTCTCGAGAAGGAGCTGGACGACGTGAGCTTCCGCGCCTTCGCGGTCGGGATGCCGTTCCTGACGGGGGGACTCTGGATGGGGGCCTTCTGGGCGCAGGAAGCCTGGGCCAACTACTGGGGCTGGGACAGCAAGGAGAACTCCGCGCTGATCACCTGGCTCGTGTACGTGATCTACATCCACATGCGCATGCTCGGCGGCTACCGCGGCGAGAAGGCGATGGCGGTGCTCGCCAGCGGCGCCTTCTCGATCTTCATCACCTTCCAGCTCTTCGGCTACCTGCCCGACAGCCAGAAGAGCCTGCACCGCTACACCGACAGCTCCGTCGTGCCGCGCGAAGGCATGCAGGGACCGGCGGCGGATGCGGCGCAGGCGCAGGCACCGCCGCCGCCGTCCGCGGCGGCGCTTCCGAACGCGAAGGAGGACGGAGAAGCGGGCGGATGAGCGCGGAGCGCGCTGCCAGGCCGACGGACGCGCTTCGGGACGCCGATCGTGCGCCCGCCGCAGAGGCGCGCGGCGCGCGCATCCTCGACGGCCGCGCGATCGCCCAGGCGGTGCGCGCCGAGGTGCGCGAGGCTGCGCATGCCCTCGCGGCGCGCGGGGTCGTGCCGGGCC
>DATKBQ010000602.1:0-3374 GCA_035546375.1 Planctomycetota bacterium
CAAGGTGCGATGCGAGGAGGCATGCGCTCGCGTCGCCGCCAGCATGCAGTCTCCATCCTTGCTCACCACACGCAGCCCTAGCGGATCCATTCATACGGTGGCGAAGACGACCGGTAACCTGCTCTTGGCCAGCGATCACGGAAACGCGTAGGATCCCGCGGGAAGCTGAGCCATGTCCAGACACACGAGGTTGCCGTTGCGGGTCAAGCTGCTGGCGGGTGTCGCGGCAGGCCTTGGCGCGATCCGAATGGGAACTTCAGCTACTTCGGGGTCATGAGGAATTTCGATTTGGCGCGCGCCGCGCGCTTGGAAGGCCGGATTCCGACCGGGTCGCTCTATGCCTTGGACGTGAGCAAGCCTTTCGAGGTCGGGGGGTCCGTGTCCTCGCTGACCCCCACGGGGTTCGCAGAGGATCGCGACGCCTTGAGGTTGGTGGGCTGCCCTTGGCCGCGGATGGACGACCTCGAGCGCTTGAAGAGCGGCATGCTGGCGATGCACGCCAAGCTCCAGCGCTGATCTTCGCTCCTGCGCTTGCACCGCGGCCCGCCGAGGAGAAGATCCCTTGGCCGGGAATTCGCCGTCGATGCAGAGAAGCCTGCTGATCGCCCTCGCGTGCGCCGCGGCCGTGCTGGTCGCGCTCTGGGTCCTGTTCGGGCGGCGCGAGCCGCGGGCCCCGGCTGCGGCGGCGCGGCCGGCGGCCGGCGAGAGCACGGGAGAGGACTGGAGGGCGATCTCCGAGCAGCTCGCGGAGCTGACGGCCGCCGTGCGCGCGCTCGAGCGGCGCGTGGGCGAGCTGCGAGCGCCCTCGCAGGACCCGCGCGTGCCGCTCGGCGTGGCGGAGGAGCCCGCCGAGCGACCCACGGGGCCCTTCATCGACCGCGAGGCGCTGCGCCAGATTCTGGTGCAGGTGCAGGAGGAAGCCGAGCTCGAGCGCGAGCGGCGCGCGACCATCGCGGAGGTCATGCGCCTGTGCGAGATGGCGCCCGGGAGCCAGCGCCTGCTCGACTCGATCCTGGCCCAGGTCCAGCGCCGGCAGGAGGAGCTGCGCGGCCGGATCGGCGTGCTCAGCGGCGAGTGGTACGACGCGAACGAGGAGATCCGCGCCTGGACCGCCGGGCGGATGCAGGGCCTCTGCTCGCTTCCCGAGAACGCCGCGGAGCTGGCCGTGTCGCAGCTCTGGCAGCTCCGCGCGAAGTCGATCCTCGGGCGGTGAGCGGCTCAGCGCTGCAGGATCACGCTCACGTCGTCGGTGAAGGCGTTGGCGACGGCGAGGTCGAGCCGGCCGTCGCCGTCGAGGTCGGCCAGGGCGACGTCCATGCAGCCGAGGTGTGCGCCGAGGTCGTCGAAGCGCTCCATGCGCAGACCGGCCGGGTCGCGGCGGGCGAGCCAGATCGAGACCACGTGGCCGTTCTGGGCGGCGATGGCGACGTCGGCGAGGCCGTCGCCGTCGAGGTCGCCGGTCGCGAGGTGGTGGGGGTTGGAGCCGGTGGGCTGCGGCGGGAGCGGAGCGAAGGCGAGGCTCGCGGGTTGTCGCAAGAGGATCTGGAGCGTGCCGGCCTTGCCGTGCGGGCTGTCGAAGGCGAGCACGGCGAGGTCGAGGGATCCGTCGCCGTCGAAGTCCGCGGCGGCGACGTCGATCGGAGCGCCGGCGGCGCGCACGAAAGCCAATTCGGTCAGCGCTCCGTCCTCGTCGAGGTCGAGGAGCAGGATGCCGCTGCGCTCACCGGGTCCCGGGATCGCGACGGCGAGCTCGAGCGCCGGGTCGAGGTCGAGCTGCAGCGCCGCGAGCCCGCGCGGCGCGCCGCCGACCGCGAGGCGCCGCGGCGGATCGAGCCTCAGCTCGCCGCCGCGCTGAGTGCGGTTCGCGAGCCAAGCGACCTCGCCCGCCGCCGGGTCGGCGAGCGCGACGTCGGTGCGACCGTCGAGGTCGAGGTCGGCGAGCAGGAGGTGGCTCGGCTCCTGGCCGACGGCGAGGTCGGGCGTGCTCGGGCGGCGCGCGAGCGAGCGGCCGTCGCCGAAGAGCACCGCGAGGTGCGAGCCCGACGCGTCGCCGAAGAGCAGCGCGGCGTCGGCATGGCCGTCGAGGTCGAGGTCGGCGCAAGCGAGCGCGCGCGGCGACGGGCCGGCGGGCAGGCTCTCGGCCTTGGCGAAGCTTCCGTCGCCGAGGTTCGGCAGGAGCGAGAGCGAGTCGTCCTTCGCGTTGAGGACCAAGAGATCGGGCAGCGACGTCCCGCTGACGAGGGCGGCGGCGATCGACACCGGGAACTGGCCGGCCCTCATATGGCGCGCGGCTTGGAAGCCGCCGTGGCCGTCGCCCGAGAGCAGGCTGAGCGCCCCGGAGTCGCGGTTGGCGATCGCGAGGTCGGGGAGGCGGTCCCCGTCGAGGTCGGCGACCGCGACGGCGAGCGCCGTCTGGCCGGCGTAGCCCTGGTCGGCGAGCCGCGGCACGGGCCAATCCGGCGCGAGCACGGAGTAGCTCAGGTCGTAGGCGTGCAGCACGACCAGCTCCGCCGCTCCGTCGCCGTCGAGGTCCGCGAGCGCGAGGTCGATCGGCACGGCGCTGGTCTCGAAGCTTGCCGCGCGCACCGCCGCAGCGCTCCGCGTGCCGCCGGCGCCGTGCAGCTCGAAGCTCCAGAGGGAGCGCTCGCCGCCGGCGACGACCAGCTCCGCGCGGCCGTCGCCGTCGAGGTCCGCCTCGCGGATGGCGCGCGGGATACCCTCGAGCTGGACCGTCGCCGCCGGCGCGCCGGGCACGGGCGGCAGCGCGATGAGCTGGAGCAGCGGAGGATCTTGGAAGCCGACGGCGAGCGCGCTCCCGTCCTCGAAGACGTGCATGCAGCGCGGCATCGCTCCCGCGAGGGCGACGTCCCAGCGCGCGCCGTTCTCGGCCACGAGCAGGAGCGCGGGCTCGTCCGTCGCCACCGCGGCGAGCGCCGCTCCCGCCGTTCCGATCCGGCCCGAGGCGAGGGCGCGCGGCACCGATGGCAGGTCGACCCGCAGGAGCTCGCGCGGCTCCGCGCCGGAAAGGTCGAGGATCGCGAGGTTTCTTTCCTCGCGCGACGCCAGCGCTACGGGCCGCACGCCCGGCGGCGCGCCGAAGCTCCCCGCCGGCAGCGCGACGGGCGCGAGCGGCCAGCCGCCGACGCGGTGCGCGCTCGGCTCGGGCGCGATCCCCGCGGCGCTCCCGCGCCAAAGGCCCAGCGTGCCCGGGGAGGCGCTGGCCGAGACGAGCTCCGCCCACCCGTCGCCGTCGAGATCAGCCGCGAGCACGGACTCCGGCGCGCCCGGCGCCGCCAGCTCGCGGCGCGCGACGCCGCGCGGCGGGCGCGGGACGGGCCGCTCGGGCGTGCCGTCGACCTCGGCCGGCGCCGGGG
>DATKBQ010000603.1:0-10203 GCA_035546375.1 Planctomycetota bacterium
CTGAGCGACGCGGGGCGCGGGCTCGAGGCGCGGGCGATCGAGCGCTTCCCGGCCGAGGTCGAGGCGCTCTCGCGCACCGTCGAGCGCCGCTTCGCGTTCATGGTGCGCCGCGACGCCGCCTGGCTCGACTGGCGCTTCCTGGGCGCGCCGTCGGGCCTGCACCGCGCGCTCGGCGTGTTCGACCGGGCGGGTACCCTTGCCGGCTATGCGGTGGTGCAGGTGCCTCGCCCCGGCGAGCGGCTGGGGTACCTGGTCGACGTCCTCGCGGATGAGCGCAAGGCGCTCGCCGCGGCCCTCGCGGCGGGTCTGGATGCGCTCGAGCGCGAGGGCGCGGCGCTGGTCCAGGCGACGGCGATCGACGGCTCCTGGTGGCGCGGCGTGCTCGAGCGCAGCGCCTTCCAGCCCTCGCGGCCGGAGAGCGCGCTATCGGTGATCCTGCACGTGCATCGGCCCGAGCACCCGCTGGCGGCGGCCGCCCGGCCGGCTTCGGGGTGGTACTTTACCGACGGGGACCGCGATGACGAGACCATGGGCTGAAGCCCCGCGACGCCGGCCTTGAAGCACCGCCTGAAGCTCTTCCTGCGCGAGCTCTACGCGCGAGTCCTGTTCCACACCGGCCTGCACGCCCTCGTCGACCGGCTGATGCCGCGCCGGCTGACGATCCTCGCCGGCCACTGCGTCGGGGACGCCCCCGGTGGAAACGGGGAGAACGGCGCGGACGGCGCGCAGCTCCCCCCGGACATGACGATCTCGAGCCAGCGCCTGGAGACGATCCTGGGCTGGTTCGCACGGCGCTACGAGATGTGCACGATCGCCGAGGGCCTGCGCGAGATCGACGGCGGCGCGCGCGGGCGGAGCCTGGTCGCGCTCTCGATGGACGACGGCTACCGCGACAACCACGACCGGCTCCTGGGGCTGCTCGGCCGAACCGGCGCACGCGCGACCGTGTTCCTGGAGTCGCGGCCGCTCGACGAGCGGCGCGTCAACTGGTCGCACAAGTACTTCTGGCTGCTGGCGCGGATGAGCCCGTGGGACTTCGTGCACCGCTACGGCGAGCTGTGCGGGGGCTCGGCGCACTTCCACGCCATGAACCAGGTGGTCACCGAGGGGCGGCTCGAGCCGCGCTACCACCTCAAGCGCATCCTCAAGTACGAGGCCGAGCCGGGCGCGCGCGACCCCGCCATCGACGCGATCTTCGCCGAGCAAGGCGGCGACGAGCGCGCGCTGTGCGAGGCCCTCTACATGGGCTGGGACCAGGCGCGCGCCATGCAAGCGTCCGGGGTGGAGCTCGGCGGGCACACGGTGAGCCACGAGATCCTCTCGCGCCTGGCGCCCGAGGAGCAGGTCCGCGAGATCTCCGGCGGCGCCGAGGCGATGGAGCGCGCCCTGGGGCAGCGGCCGGTGACCTTCGCCTACCCGTGGGGGCGGCGCTGGGACTTCGACGGGGCGAGCCGGGAGGCCGTGCGAAGGGCGGGCTTCCAGGCCGCCGTCACGATGCACGCGGGGACCGTCGGGCCTCGCTCGGAGCGCACGGCGCTCGCGCGGCTCGCGATCGACGACCAAGCCGAGCTGCACCTGCTCGTGGCGGAGGCCTGCGGCGGCTTCGAGCTCCTGCGCCGGATCGGCCTGGACCTCTCGGAATAGGCGCGGCGTGGGCGGCGGCAAGGCGGCTTGGCTCGCGCTGGCCTTGCTGAGCGCGCTGGCGCTCGGCGTGCGCCTGGTCGGCCTGGACTTCCTGCTGCCGGGGCTGCTCGAGCCCGACAACAACGTCGCGCTGCAGGCCGAGCTGATCGAGCGCGGGGAGCGCCACCCCGAGGCCGACTGGCGCTACGGGAGCTATCCGCTCCTCGTCGCGCGCTGCGCGGAGGCCCTGCCCCGGCGAGCGGCGATGCCGGCTTCCGGCGCGGGCCTCGAGGAGCACCTCCGCGCCGCATCGGGCTCGATCCTGCGCGCGCGCCTGGCGGTCGCGCTGCTCTCGGTCCTGATCGTGCCGGGGACCTTCTTCCTCGCGCGCCGCTTCCTGGGACCGGGATGGTCGCTGTTCGCGGCCGCGGTGATGGCCGCGAGCCTATTGGACACCTCCTTCGCGCAGCAGGCGCGCCCGCACGCGCCGCTGGCCTCGATGACGCTGCTGGCGCTGCTCGCCGCGCTGCGCCTGCGGCGCGCGCCGACCCCCGTGGCTTACGTCGTCGCCGGGCTGGCCGTCGGGGCCGCGGTGGGCACGCTGCACAACGGCTTGGCGGTCCTGCCGGCGCTCGCCGTCGCTTGGCTCCTGCGCCGGCGCGAGCGCGGCCGCGCGAGCGGTGCGTGGATCCTGGCGACGCTGGCGATCGTGGCCGTCTTGGCTTGGCGCCTCTATCCGACCTTGTTCGCTTCGCTCGGGCGCGCCAGCGGCGGCGGCGAGCTGGACCTCGCGCAGCGCCGCCTGGCGCACGGCGAGCACGAGATCTTCCTGGTCGACTTCGACGGCTCGGGATTGCGCCTTACGCCCGAGGCCCTGTGGCTGTACGAGCCCATCGCACTGCTCCTGGCGGGCCTCGGCCTCGCGCGCGCGGTGCTGGCCTTGGCGCGCGGCGCGCGGGCGGAGCGCGAGCGCGCCCACGACTTGGCGGTGTTGCTCGCCTTCGCGCTGCCCTACCTCGCCGTGCTCGGCGCCTTCGCGCGCACGTTGGAGCGCTTCACGCTGCCGCTCCTGCCGCTGCTCGCGTGCCTGGCGGCCTACGGCGCCGCGGGGGCGGCCGAGCTCGCCGCCCGCGCACTGCCGGCCGGGAGAGCCCGCCGCGTCGCGGTGCCCGCCGTGGCGATGGCCCTGCTGGCGTTTCCCGCCGCGGCCACGGTCAAGCTAGCGCTCGCGCGCTCGCGCCCGACCACGCTCGCAGAGGCCGCGCGCTTCGTCCGCGAGCACGCGACGACGGCCGAGCGCGTGCTGGTCACGCCGGGTCTCGACCTGCCGCTCTTCTCCGGCGCCGGGGCGCTGCGCTCCAACCGCGAGCTGTTCCGCGACCCGCAGTCCTATCCCCGGATCACGAACTGGTTCCGCCACCAGGTCCGCGCGCTCGACCAGGGCCTGGAGCTCGACCCCGCCGAGCCGCGCTGGCAGCTCCTCTGGATCCCGCCCCGCCCGCTGGAGAGCGGGGGCGAAGCCGCCGTCGCCGAGTACTTGGAGAGCTTCGACGGCGACTGGCTCGCGCTCGAGGTCTTCGGCCCCGACCGCGGCCAACCCTTCATGGACGCCCTGCGCAGCGCGGCCGCGAGCCTCGGCCGGCGCGTCGCTCGCTTCGAGCCCGAGCCTAGCTCGCAGGCTCTCTTCGCCTACGAGGACATCGGCTTCCCGCCGCGCTGGCACGGCGCCGTGCGCACCCTGCGCATCGAGCGCACCGGCCCGGTGATCGAGCTCTACCGCCTGCCGTGAATCCACCTCCGCGACGGTTCACCCCTTTGCGTTCCATGGCCCTTGCACCGCGCGACGATCGTACGGAGCGCCTGGGTTGGATCCGGGTCGCGCTCGTTCACACGTGGGAGCGGCGGTAGCCAGCCTTCGCAGGGGTCCGATCCCTGCGCCGGATCGCCCGCGCGGCTCTCCGATCAGAAGATCGTGTAGGTGAAGGGCGAGTCGTCGCCGCCGCCCAGAGCGATCAGGACGGCGAACAGGATCAAGACGATCACGACCGGGGCGACGACCCAGATCCAGTTCTCGCGCAGGAAGCTCTCCATGGCACGCTCTCGATGCCTTCGCATGTACAGGCTCTGCGGCTCTTCGACAAGCAGCCGGGATCGCCGCGGGAGCCCCGGGGCTCAGAAGATGTTGTAGATGAAGGGCGAGTTGGCGTCGTCGCCGCTCATGAGGAACATGAAGGCGACGAACAGGACCAGGACGATCACGATCGGGGCGACGATCCAGATCCAGTTCTCGCGCAGGAAGTTGCCCATGGGACGGTTTCCTCTTCCGATTGTACGTGAACGGCTAGAACAGGGTGTAGATGAACGGCGCGATCAAGGGCGAGCTGGCGGCCACGACCAAGAGGCTCCCGATCGAGAGCAGGACCACGACCAGCGGCACCAGGTACCAGTGGCCGCGCAGCACGAAGCAGCGATACAGCTCGAACGTGGTCGCGATCCGCCGGCCCAGCTTCCAGGCGATGAAGCTCAGGATGCCGAGCACGAAGGCGATCACGAAGAACGTCGGCCAGGGCGGCGGCAGGAGGCCGAGCAGCGCCTTGCCGCCGAGCACGATCGCGAAGACCGCCGAGAGGAGCAGCGCGATCGCGAGCGGCGGGCGCCAGAGCGGCTCGTCGCGGTAGGTGGCGAGGTACAGGGCGGTGAGCAAGGCCCACAGCCCCAGCCAGACGGCGACCCAGGTCGGGAAGCGGCGCGGCTCGACGGGCTCGGGCGGCGCCGTCACGCTCGCCTTCGCGAGGTGAGCGGCCGGGAAGGTGCCGGTGCGGTCCAGCTCGCCGTGCAGGAAGTCCGCCAGCACGCGGTTGCCCGCCGGGTTCAGGTGCCAGTCGACGTCGTGGTAGAGCTTCTCGCCCGACGCCGCCGCTTTGCGCAGCGCCGGACGCGGGTCGAGGGTCTCGACGCCGGCGGCCGAGGCGAGCGCGAGGAACGAGTCGACCGGCCGGTCGGGCGACCAGTCCGCGCACGGCACGCCGAGGGCCTTCGGGCCGAAGGTGAAGCAGCGGTAGCGCTCGTCGATCGCGCTGTGGGAGGGGATCGGCACGGCGACGCAGCGCGCGCCCAGCTCGTCGCACTTGCGCTTCAGCGCGCGGAACGCGCCGCCGGTGCGCTCCAGCGCCGGGGCGACGAAGTCCGGCGGCTCGTTCAGGACGAACGCGAACTCTTTCAGGACCAACCGTTTGTCGCCGGCGGGCTCGAACAAGTGGCGCATGTCGGGTCGCGAAGCCCAGAGCGGCTTGATGAGCAAGGTCAGCGCCCATCGCTCGCCCCACGGCCGCGGACCCGGATCCGCGAGCACCCCCGTTTCCAGCCGCCCATCCGGCGCGAAGCGCGGCTTCGGCGCCCCGCGGTCGATGTAGCGCTCCTCGCCGTTCCAGTAGAGGTCGTTCTCGTAGGGGAAGATCAAGACCAGGTCCGGCGCGAACCGCTCGCCGTTCTCGAGCAGCCAGGCCACCTCCTGGTCGGTCGACCAGCCCTCGGTGCCGGCGTTGATCACGTCCACCGAGCGCCCTTCGGCCTTCCACCAGCGCGCCAGGAGGTCCACGAAGAGGTCCTCGCGCGCGACGGTGAAGCCCTGGGTGAAGGAGTCGCCGAGCATCGCGACGCGGAAGGTGCCCGCGGGCTTGGCGGGGTCGGGCATCGCGTCGCCGATCAGGCCCTGCTCGTTCACGACGACCCGCACGTCGAACTCCGGTCCGCTGCGGTGGTTGAGCGCGCCGGGCTCCTTCGACCAGCCGAGCTTGGGGTCGAAGCGCAGGATCGTCGGCTTCGGCCCGCGGCCGATCAGCCGCAGCCCGCCCTCGATCACCGCGAGGCCGAGCAAGAGGCTCATCAGGCACGCGAGCAGGACGTTGATCGCGCGCACGGCTAGCTCACCATCTGCGTGACGCTGTCGCCCTCGTGGCGCAGGGCGAAGCGCGTCTCCGCGATCTTCTTCTTGGCCTCGGCGCGGACCACGTAGTTGTTGAGGAACAAGAGGTCCATGCCCGACAGGCTGAAGGTGTTGAAGGCGTGGCTCGGATCCTCGACGATCGGCTCGCCCTTGAGGTTGAACGACGTGTTCATGATCACCGGCACGCCGGTCAGCTCGCCGAAGCGCTCGATCATGCGGTGGTAGGCGGGGTTCGTCTCGCGGTACACGGTCTGCAAGCGTCCCGAGCCGTCCTCGTGGGTGATCGCCGGCAGGAGGTGGCGCTTCTCGGGCCGCACCGGCGTCACGTAGAGCATGAAGCGCGCCGGGAAGTGGCGCTGGGCCTCGGGGATGTCGAAGAACTCGTCCGCGCGCTCCTCCAGGACCGACGGCGCGAAGGGCCGGAAGGCCTCGCGGAACTTGATCTTGGCGTTCAGGAGCTCCTTCATCTCGGGCTTTCGCGGATCGGCGATGATCGAGCGCGCGCCGAGCGCCCGCGGGCCCCACTCGAAGCGCCCGCGGAACCAGCCGCAGACCTTGCCCTCCACGAGCGAGCGCGCGGCGAAGTCGAAGAAGCGCTCGTCGTCCTCGATCCGCTCGTAGGGAATGTCGTGGCCATCGAGGAAGGCCTGGACCGCCTCGTCGCCGTACTCCGAGCCCAGGTAGGCGTGCTCGAGCGCCGGCCCGCGCGGCTGGCCGAGGATGTGGTTGTAGGCCCAGTAGGCCGCCCCGACCGCGCCGCCGTCATCCCCGGGCGCGGGGTGCACGTAGATGTCGGTGAAGGGGCCCCCGCGCAGCACCTTGTAGTTGGCGACCGAGTTGAGCGCGACGCCGCCCGCGAGGCACAGCTGGCGCAGCCCGGTCAGCTCGTGCAGGTGGCCGCACATCCTCTGCACGATCTCCTCGGTGACCTTCTGGATCGAGGCCGCGACGTCGCAGTAGAAGGGGTCCAGGGACGTGTCGCTCTGCCTGGGGTCGCGCGCCGGCCGCCCGAAGTGCTCGCAGAAGGCTTGGCTGAGGGTCGAGTTGCGCGAGTAGTGGTAGGCGAAGTAGCGCATGTCGTGCCACAGGCTGCCGTCCGCGGCCACGTCGATGATCTCGTAGATCTTGTCGACCATCGTCGGCTTGCCGTAGGGGTGCATGCCCATGAGCTTGTACTCGCCCTCGTTGACCTCGAACCCGCAGTAGGCGGTGAAGGCCGAGTACAAGAGCCCCAGCGAGTGGGGGAAGCGCAGCTCCTTCAGGATCTCGATCTTCGTGTCGCGCCCGACGCCCATGGTGCCGGTCGACCACTCGCCAGCGCCGTCCATGGTCAGGATCGCCGCCTCGCGGAAGGGCGAGGTGAAGAAGCTCGACGCGGCGTGCGAGACGTGGTGCTCGGCGAAGAGCAGCTTCGAGGCGGGGATGTCGAGCTCGCGCAGGAGCAGCGACTTGATCCACAGCTTGTCCGAGATCCAGCGCTGCATGGACTCGCGGAAGACGGCGCCCGAGCGCGGGAAGGTGCTCATCGCCGAGAGCAGCATGCGCTCGAACTTGACGAACGGCTTCTCGTAGAAGACCGCGTAGTCGACGTCGTGCACCGTGATCCCGGCGCGCTTCAGCACGAACTGGATCGCGAGCGTCGGGAAGCCGGAGTCGTGCTTGAGCCGGCTGAAGCGCTCCTCCTCGGCGGCGGCCACCAGGCGCCCGTCCTGGACCAGGGCGGCGGAGGAGTCGTGGTAGTAGAAGGAAAGCCCGAGGATGTTCATCGAGCGCCGCCCCGGGTCAATCCTGGCGCCGCGCCGCCTGCAGCGTGTCGTTGCGGCTGGTCCAGGCGCTCCAGTTGCCCTCGGGCCGCCGGGAGAGCCGCAGCGGGTCGGCGGCCAGGCGGTAGAAGAGGGCGAACGGCCCGAGCAGGCCCCAGTAGAGCAGGAAGAGCAGCACCCTCGAGAGCATGCTCCCGAAGCGCTCCGTGAACTCGATCAGGGCTTTCATGGGGGTGGAATGGGGCCCCGCGGGGCGGGAAGGGCGCCGGCGGGCTCCCGCCGGAGGGCGCCGGATCACCCTGGGGTCCCTCGACGGGCCGCCCCCGCCGGCACCTATCGGCGCGGGCGAGGGCGGAGAAGTATAGCAGCGGCTCCCGAGCGAGGCGGCGGGTGCGGGGCCCGCTCAGCGCAGCCGCAGGCTGCACTTGTGCAGCTCGGCGGGGGAGGGGTGGCCGTCGCCGTCGAGGTCGCGCAGGACGTCGGCGAGGAGGCGGGTCCCGGGCTCGAGGGACGAGACCAGGCTGGCGAAGCTCTCGGCGGTCTGGATCATCCAGGCCGGCCCGCCCGGGTGAATGCGCACCGCGTCGATCAGGTCGCCGCGGCGCAGCCCCTCGCTCCAAGCGGGCCCGTCGAGGGCCAGCCGCTCCACGCGCACCCAGGCCTCCGTGAGGCTGCCGTGGGCCTCGACCGTCATCCCCAGGCGCTCGAAGAGCGTGCCGTCGGCGCGCCCCCAGCCGCGCAGCTCGATCTCGCGCTCGCTCCCGCGCGGGTCGGAGGAGCGGACGCGCAGGAGCACCGGCTGCCCCGGCTCGAGGTCGGCCCGCCGCCGGCGGAAGTCCTCGGGACTGCGCAGCGCGGCTCCGTCGACGGCGACGACCCGGTCGCCCTCCTGCAGGTCCGCCTCCGCGGCGGGACCGCCGGCGACGACGCGCGTCACGCAGAAGCCGCCCGACTCGTCCACCTCGAACCCCAGCCAGGCGTGGGAGGCGGACGGCCAGAGGTGGTCGCGCAGGACCTCCTCGACGCGGTCGACCGGGATCGCGAAGCCCATGTTCTCCGCGCCGGTGTTCAGCGCCGTGTTGATCCCGACCAGCTCGCCCAGGATGTTCAAGAGCGGCCCGCCGCTGTTCCCGGGATTGATCGAGGCGTCGGTCTGGATCAGGTCGTTGAAGGAGAGCGGCTGCGGCGAGCCTGCCATCGTGAGGTTGCGATGCAGCCCCGAGATGATCCCGGCGCTCACGGTCAGCTTCTGGCGGAAGGGATTGCCGATCGCGAGCACGCGCTCGCCGATCATGAGGTCCGAGCTCGTCCCGCGCCGCACGACGGGGAACTCGCGCTCGCCCTCGATCTTGAGCAGCGCCAGGTCCTCGGAGGCGACGTAGCTCTTCAGCTCGGCGGTGTAGAGCTTGGGGTCGATCTCGGGGTCGAACTGGACGGTGATCTTCTTCGCGTCGTGCCCGACCACGTGGTAGTTGGTGACGATGTAGCCCGAGCGGTCGAGGACCACGCCCGAGCCGCTGACCATGCGGAGCTGCCAGACGCGGCGGCCGAAGGCGTCGAAGCCGGCCCAGAAGGGGCGCGAGGACTCGATGTAGACGACGGCGGGGGCGACCTCCTGGACGACCCGCGCCTCGGGCGTGAGCCGCGCCGCCATGCGCTGCTCGGCGCTCAGGCCGACGGTGTCCGCGGCGGGGTCCTGGGCGGCGAACGCGAGGAGGGGGAGGAGGAGCGCGGTCGTCGTCTGCATGGACGAGACAGGGTACGGGGCGAGCGAGGGCGGTGTGAGCGGGAGGGTGCGGTGCAGGGGCAGGCCTTCGAAGCAGGACCGCGCGGCTCTTGCTCGCATCAGCCCCTCGTTCTTGTGGGCTACGGCGATGACCTCGGCAGCATGGACGACCAGGAATGGGAAGCGCACCGGGAGACCATGGCTTGCATCCAGGAAAGGGACCGCAGCGCCAAGTCAGTGGCAGCCCAGCTGCGCGAAGGGATGATCCTGCCTCCGGCCCTTCGCGAGAGGTTGCGGGGCGCGGCGTGGGATCAGCTCCGCAAAGCGCTCGACTGGAAGGGGCTCCAGTTGGAGCCGCGCGGCACGGGATGATGGCAGGTCGTTCGCCAGCCTCGGCCGAGCCCCGGCTAGGCCAAGGCTAGGTCGTGGCCGGGTGCGGTCACGAGCGCAGCTTGACGAACTTGCCGATCGAGGGCGAGCGGTCGCCGGCGGCGTTGCGCTCGACCACGAAGAGCATCGAGTATCCTGGCGGGATGAGGGTGTAGGAAGGCGCGGTCACCGTGAGGGTTTCCTGTACCAGACCGCCGCTGGGCACGGTGGGGCCGGGCTGGAAACTGAGCTCGACGTAGCGCTGGTCGTTGCAGAAGTGGTGCGTGAGCGCCGCCGGGCGCATGAGCACCACGCGGTCGATCGTGTTGGCTGGCTGCCTGAGGACTTCGATCTGGAAGTTCGAGCCGAACACGACCTCGCCGAGGGGCGTCTGGATGGAGGGCCGGAAGGGGAGTGAGAGGTAGGCTGGCCGGAAGATCTCACCCGACGTTATTGGGAAGCGATAGTGATTGGGCCAGGGGGTGGTGGACAAGGGGATGGGCGCCAGGCTCCGAGAGACCTCTACCCCGCCGGCGACGAAGACGCTGCCATCGGGTAGCAGCACGGAGATGCTGTGGTAGAGCCGAGGAATGGGCTTGTTGATCGCAGGATCAGGATCGGGATTGCCGGCTGGAAGCAGGGGTGATAGGGTACCGGCTTGCGTCGGATCGATGGGATGCGGCGTGTAGATGACGGGCTGGAGTGCGGGCTCCGAGTCCGCGAAGGTACCGCAAGCCGCGCCATGGCCATGGTAGCTGTCGACCTTGTCTCCTCCG
>DATKBQ010000604.1:0-14703 GCA_035546375.1 Planctomycetota bacterium
CGAGCTCGTAGCCGCCCAGTGCGAGCTCGGCGATCTCCAGCTCGCGCTCGCCGGCGCGCAGCTCGATCCGCCGGCGCTCGGCGTGCTCGCCGCCGATCAGGACCCGCGAGGGCTCGAGCGCGAGGTGCCACTCGGGCGGGAACGGTGCATCGCCTGCGGTGCGCGCGATCACGCGCAGGGTGCCCACGCCTCGGAAGCGTTCGGGGCTGAAGAGCTCGGCCGAGTAGGCGGGCGGCGGCCGCTCTGGATCGCCGGCCGGCGGCGCGCTCGGCGTACGCTCGAGCGAGGGCAGGTCGATGCGCGGCGCGACCCGTTCGGGCGCGGCGCGGGGCGAGAGCTCCGGATGCGCCGCGGTCTCGGTGTCCGGCGCGGGCCACAGCAGGAGCACGGCGCCGACCACGAGCAGCGCGGCGAGCGCGACCACCAGCGCCATCGCGGCGCCGCCGCGGCGCATTGACAGCCGCGTCCCGCGCCCCTTACGCTCTCCGCCCCGCATCGCCAAGTCTCGCTCCCACAACGATTTGCAACGAGGTCGCGCCGTGCGCGCGGCCCGCGGATCCTAACCCGCACCGCCGGCGCACCCAATGAGAGAACTCCCTCTACGCGCGCGAGCCTGCTTCGTCCTGGCCTCGCTCGCGGCGCTCACCCCCCCGCTCCTCGGCGCGCAGGCCCCCTCCGCAGGGCGCGTGGTGCTGCTCGGCTTCGACGGCGCGGATGCGCGCACCGTCTCCGAGATGATGGCGCGCGGCGAGCTGGCGAACCTGGCGCGGCTCGCCGAGCGTGGCACCTTCGCTCCGCTCTCGACCACCAATCCCTCGGAGTCGGCGGCCGCGTGGGCCGCGCTCGGGACGGGTCAGAACCCCGCGAAGACCGGGGTCCCGGGGTTCGTGATGCGCGTGCTCTCGCCGGGCGAGCGCATGCCGCAGCCCGACTTCGGCTTCTGGATCCTGGGCGAGGAGCACCCGATCGAGTCCTTCGAGGGGACGCCCATCCCGACCTGGAGCCCGCTCGCGCTGGCCTTGGTCGCCGGGCTCGGCGCCGCGCTGGTCTTCCTGGTGGTCTTCGGCCTGCTCCTGCGGCTGCACAAGGGCCCGACGCTCGCCCTCTCGCTGGCGCTGGGCGCGATCGCCGCCTGGGGCGCGGGAGCGCTGCGCGGGTACCTCCCGCCGCGGATGAGCAAGGTCGGGAACCCGCTGCAGGCGACCCCCTTCTGGGAGGTCGCGGCGCGCGCCGGCGTGCGCAGCGTCGCCCTGGACGCGGCGATGGCCTTCGACCGCGAGCCGGTGGAGGGGGCGCGCGTCCTGGCCGGGCTCGGCGTTCCCGATGCGCTCGGGACCTACATGAACTTCACCGTCTACACCACCGACGAGCTGTGGTTCGCGCAAAGGCCCGGGCCGGAGACCGACACCGGCTCGGCCGGGAACCGCCTCAAGCTCCTCGAGCGAGACGGCGTCTTGCGCGGCGAGGTCTTCGGGCCGCCCAATACCTGGCGGATCGAGCGCCTGCGCGCGCAGGTGGTCGAGCTCGAGGAGCGGCTCGACGGCGACCAGCTCTCCGGCCGCAAGCAGGCCGAGCTGGAGCGCGAGCTCGATTCCCTGGAGGACCGGCTCGGGGCGGCGCAGACCGAGCCCGTGACCTTGCCGCTGGAGGTGCGCAAGGACGGCAAGGGACGCGCCACCGTCGCGATCGGCGGCAAGGAGCAGTCGCTCGCCGAGGGCGAGTGGTCGGATTTCTACCACTTGACCTTCGAGCTGAACCCGCTGCTCAAGGTGCGCGCGATCGCGCGGGTCAAGATCCTGCACCTGGACCAGCCGCACTTCGAGATGCTGCTCGACCCGCTGCAGATCGATCCCGCCGCGCCGCCCTTCTGGCAGCCGATCAGCCAGCCGGCGGGCTACGCGCCGGAGCTGGCGAAGCGCAACGGCACCTTCGAGACCATCGGCTGGGCGTGCCTGAACATGCCGTTCAAGGACGGCGTGATCGATCCGGTGACGTTCATGGAGGACATCGAGTTCACGCTGCGCTGGCGCGAGCGCATGACCCTGGACGCGCTCGACCGCGGGGACTGGCAGCTCCTCTTCAGCTGCTTCAGCACGCCCGACCGCGTGCAGCACATGATGTACCAGTACCTCGACCGCGCGCACCCGATGTACGACGAGGCGGCGGCGGCGAAGACGATGACCTTCTTCGGCGAGGAGGTCGCGCTGCGCGATGCGATCCCGGCCATCTACCGCCAGGTCGACCGCGTGGTGGGGGAGGTGATGGGCCGGCTGGGGCCGGAGGACACGCTGCTCCTGTGCTCCGACCACGGCTTCCAGTCGTTCCGCCGCGAGGTGCACGTGAACAACTGGCTCGCGGAGAAGGGCTACCTCGTGCCGGTGGAGCGCATCCCCTCCAAGCGCGCGGCGGACCTGATCGGCGGCTACGTCGACTGGTCGAAGACGAGCGCCTACTCGGTCGGGCTCGGGATGGTCTACCTGAACCTGAAAGGGCGCGAAGGGAAGGGGATCGTCGAGCCGGCGGAGGCGGATGCGCTCCTGCGCTCGATCCGCCAGGACTTCCTGGACTCGACGGATCCCCAGACTGGCGAGCCGTTCGGGCGCGAGGCGTACCTGGCGAAGGAGATCCACCACGGGCCGTTCCTGGACAAGGAGGCGGACTTGATGCTCGGCTTCCGCGAGGGCTACCGGGTCTCGTGGGGGACGACGCTCGGCGGATTGAACGTAGAGCGCAGCGACGGCGGCGTCTTGACGCCGGCGGCGGTCGTCACCGACAACAAGAAAAACTGGTCGGGCGACCACGTGTCGGTGGATCCCGAGCTGGTGCGCGGCATCTTCTTCTCGAGCCGCAAGCTGCGCGTGCCCGAAGGCGGCGTCGATCTCCTGCACGTGGCGCCGACCTTGCTCGCGCTGCTCGGCGTCGCGGTGCCGCCGGAGTACGACCTGGCGCCGCTCCAGGTGCAGGAGTAAGTTGCCATGGCGGTCCAGCCGATCGAGCCCGCGGAGCTGAAGCGGCGGCTGGAGGCGGGCGAGGAGCTGGTGCTGCTCGACGTGCGCGAGCCCGACGAGGTCGCGATCTGCAGGATCGGGGGCTCGCTCAACGTGCCGATGTCGGAGATCACCGCGCGCCTCGCGGAGCTCGACCCGGACCGGCCGACGGTCTGCATCTGCCACCACGGGATCCGCAGCGCCAACATCGCCGCGGCGCTGGAGCGCCTGGAGTTCGACGAGCTCTACAACTTGGCCGGCGGGATCGACCGCTGGGCCGAGGAGGTCGAGCCGTCGATGGGGCGGTACTGAGGCGCGGCCCGAGCGAGCGCGTCCCAGCCTGGCGATGCAGCGCCTCGTCCACCTCCTCGGCGGCCTCGAGATCGGCGGCAAGGAGCGGGTCGCGCTCGAGCTCGCGCGGCGCGCGCGGCGCCTGGGCCTCGCGCACGAGCTCCTGCTCTTCGACCGCGATTATCGCGACCCGATCGAGCACCTCGATCCCGGCGACGTGCCCTGCACGCTGCTGCGCCGCGGCAAGGGGCTCGACCTGCGCTTCACGGCCGCGCTCGCGGGCTGGCTCGAGCGGGAGCGGGTCGAGGTCGTGCACGCGCACAACGACTCGGCGCTCGTCTACGGCGTGCTCGCCGCCAAGCGCGCGCAGCAGCGCCCGCGGGTCGTCGGCACGTTCCACACGCGCCCGAGCCACTCGACGCTGGCCGGGCGGCTCGCGTGCCGTTGGGCCTCCAAGCGCGCCGACGTCGTGACCGCAGTGTCGCCCGACCTGCGCCGTGATCTGGTGAACTGGGGCTGGCTCGCTCGCTGCCGCGTGGTCTGGAACGGCGTCGACGTCGACGAATACCGGCCCGACGGGCCGACCGACGGCTGGCGCGGGCGGCTCGGGGTCGCGCCCGGCGCGCTGCTGGTCGGCCACGTGGGCCGCTTCCACCGCGTGAAGCGCCAGCGCGACCTGCTCGAGGCCGCCCGCGCGCTGCGCGATCGCGCTCCGCCGCTGCACGTCGCCTTCGTCGGCCTCGGTCCCGAGCTGGCGGCCTTCGAGGCCGAGGTCCAGAGCGAGCGCGGGATCAGCGTGGTCCCGCGCGTGCACGACATGGCGGCCTTCTACCGCGAGATCGACCTCTTCGTCTTGTGCTCGATCGAGGAGGCGGCGCCGCTGGTGCTGCTCGAGGCGATGGCCTGCGCCCGGGCGAGCGTGACCACGGACGCCGGCAGCATGGTCGAGATGCTCGCGGCGAACGGTCCCGCGCCCTGCGGCCGGATCGTTCCTCAGCGCCAGCCCGAGGCCCTGGCCCGGGCGATTGGCGAGCTGGCATCCGACGAGCGCGCGCGGCGCGAGCTCGGGCTGCGCGCCCGCGAGCGCGCCGTCTCCGAGTACTCCGAGGAGCGCGAGTGGCAGGACTACGTCCGGCTCTACCGCGGCGAGGCGGAGGGATCTCGGGCGCTGGCTGCAGCGGAGTGATCCGCGCGCCGACGGCGCAACGGGCTCACGCGCGCGGAGCCGGCGCCGCCCCACCGTAGCGCCGCAGGCTCGCCGCGTGCTTGCGGATGCGGCTGTCGATCTTGCACGAGCAGTCGGGGCAGCGCAGCAGGAAGCCGTCCCGCGCCGCGCGCCGGTGCTCCTCGGTGAAGAGCATCTCGCGCAGCGGCCGCTCGTGCACGTTGCCGAGCTTGAAGTAGACGTCGCAAAGCTGCACGGTGCCGTCCGCGCCGACCCACAGGAGCTGGTACGCGTCGCAGGGGACGTGCACCTGCTCGCGCCGCAAGAGCAGGTCGGGCAGCGCGCGCAAGAGCGCCACCGACTGGGGGAGGCGGTGGGGGAACTCGGCCTTGAGCCGCAGGAGCTCGGCGACCACCGCCTCCAGGGCCGCCTCGTGCTCGGCTTCCAGGTGCAGGTCGCGCTCGGGATTGGTGAAGAAGGGGATCACCTCGCTGATCGGGTCGATGCTGAAGTAGAGGTCGTGCTCGCGGGCGAAGGCCCAGGCCGCGTGCAAGGCCTCCAGGCTGCAGGAGCGGCGCGAGAGCACGAAGTTGATCTGGATCTGGACCTCGTCGCCGCCGCGGGCTCGGGCGGCCTCGATCCCCGCGCGCAGGCGCGCGAAGTGGCCGGAGCGCTGGGTGTAGTCGTCGTAGGCGTCCTCCACGCCGTAGAAGCCGATCGTCATCCAGCGCAGGCCGGCTTCGTACAGCTCGTCGAATCGACGGGCGAGGTGCGTGCCGTTCGTCGTGATGTACGCGTCGAGGCCGATAGCGCGCGCGTGCTCGATCATCCGCGGCAGGTCGGGGTGCAAGAGCGGCTCGCCGCCGTAGAAGCGGGCGGTGTTGACGCCTGCGGCGCGGGCGTCGTCGAGGACCTCGCGCACCTTGTCGAGCGGCAGGATCTCGCCCGGCATGAAGTCGCGCCCGTAGCGGCAACCGCGGCAGCGCAGGTTGCACTGCGCCGTGATCGCGATCGTGATCTGGCGCGGGGCGGGCCGGATCAGCGCCGGCACTTTCTCGGCCAGGCTGTGGTGCATGACGCTCAGCCGTTCGTCGGCGCGCCTGAGCGCGGCCCAGGTGCCGGCGCGCTGCTTCAGGAGCGGGCGCAGGGCCCGGATCATCCGCGAGGGCACGCCCATCACGGCTTCCCCGAGTAGCGGCGGCGGCTCTCGGCGTGCTTCGCCGTGCGCGAGTCGTAGCCGCAGTGGCAGTTCGGGCACTCCAGGCCGAAGGCCTTGCGCCCCGCCTCGCGGTGCTCGCGCGTGTAGAGGATGTCGCGCAGGCGGGTCTGGTGGAGATTGCCGAGGCGGAAGGTCACGTAGCACAGCTGCACGGTCCCGTCGGCGCCGATCCAGAGCATCTCGTACTTGTCGCAGGGGACGCGCATCCGCGGGCCCTCGAGCAGCCAGTCCGGGATCGAGCGCAGGGCGAGCTCGCCCTGCTCGATCAGGCCCGGCTCCTCACGCTGCACGCGCAACAGCTCGCCGACGACGACGTCGATCGCCGGGCGGTCCTCGGGCCGGAACTGGAGCCTCCGCTCGGGCCCCTCGCTGAAGTAGGGCAGCGAGTAGTGGATCAGGTCGATCTGGACCGGCGCCTTGTAGCGGCGCGCGAAGTCGAGGGCGCCCTCGAGGGAGCGCAGGTTGCAGGTCGGACGCATCAAGAGCCAGTTGAGCCGCAGGCGCACCTCGTCGCCGTAGCGCTCGCGCACCGCGGCGACGCCGCGCTCGATGCGCGCGAAGGCGCCGCCGCGCCCGACGTAGCTCTCGTAGGCCTCGTCGGTCCCGTAGAAGCCGATGGTCAGGAAGCGCAGGCCGGCGGCGTGGAGCTCGTCGATCCGCCGCTCCAGCAGCGTCGCGTTGGTGGTGACGTACGCGTCGAGCCCGAGCTCCACCGCGCGCTCCACCATGCGCGGCAGGTCGCGGTGCAGGAGCGGCTCGCCCCCGTAGAGCCGGATCGACTCGACGCCCGCCTCGGCCGCGTCCTCGAGCATCGTCTCCACGATCCCGAGCGGTAGCTCGTGGCCGGGCATGAAGTCGCGGCCGTAGCGACAACCCTCGCAGCGCAGGTTGCAGCGCGCGGTGATGGCGACGGTCAGGTTGCGCGTGCGCGCGCGCAACATCCAGGGGAAGCGGGCCGCGCCGGAGTGCTTCGCGATCTGGAGCCGCTGGTCCGCCTGCGCGATGAGCTGCTTGAGGGCCGGCCTGTCGCCGACCAACGATCGCGCGAGGGAACGGGCCTTCACGAGCGGCGAGCTCCTGGGGGATGGGGGGGGCTGACCGGTTCCGGCGCAAGCGGGGTCAGCTCACGGAGTAGACGGCGATTCCTTCGGACGGTCAAGGGACCGGGACAGCGAACGCGTGTTTCCCGATCGCGGGACTGCTGGAGCCGCGCATCGAGCGGGCTCGTACGCCGCGCTTCGCTCGCGCCGCGCTCGTCCCCAGACGCGGCTTCAGCCCGCGGAACGTCCGGCGCGAGGAGCCCGCGCCGATGGCGGCGCTGCGGCATCGGGGTCGTAGCGATCCGCGATGACCAAGTGAGCCGGAACGGGCTCGGTGGAGCGCTCGTACGCGGCGCGGCAGTCCGGCCCGAGCTCGGCGAGCCCGGTCTCGATGATCGCCAAGTAGCTCGCGCGCACCGCGGCGTCCTCCGGGCGCGCGACGTCGCGCAGGACGTGCTCGGGCTTGGCCACGTACGCGAAGACCGGCCCGCCGCTCACGCGCACGTCGCGCAGCGCGGCGGTGACGTCGAAGCGGTCGTAGATCCATTCGCGCCGGTCCATCGCCTCGAGCTGGTCGGGCGAGAGAGCGAGCAGCACGCCGTTCACCGCGGCCGGCGCGCCGGTCCGGGAGAGGTTGAGGTACAGGATCGAGGCGGGCACGAGCCGCCCGGCGGGGGTGTCGGCGTAGAAGGCGGCGTTGGGCATGGCGATGTCCCAGGTGCGCGACCAGCCGGCGAGCTCGCACTCGAAGAGCGGGCGGCCGTAGCGGCCGCGCAGCGTCGACTCGAGCGAGGCGCGGGAGAGCAGCGAGCCGTAGCCGAAGACGGCGGACTCGCCCTCGCGCAGCGCGAACTCCCTCACCGCACCCATCTCACGGGGCGGAGGGCCCTTCGCCCTCGAAGTTCCAGACGATGTCGACGATCCCCTCCTGCACGTTGCGCAGCCTCCAGCTCCAGATGCCGCCCGGATCGACCTGGGCCGGTGGCACCGGCCGGCCGCCGCCGCGCAGGGAGCACAGCTCGCCGTGGCCGGGATCGCCAGGGTGCACGAAGAGCTCCGGCTGCGGCCTGAGCTTCCAGCCGGCGGCGAGATATGCCGACAGGTCGACCGTGTAGACGAGCTCGTGGTAGTACGACTCGCGCCCGAGGTGGAAGTGGAGGTTGCGGTTGCCGGCGTCGAAGCCCTTGTAGACGTCGAGCTTGAGCCGGAACGTCTCGCCCGGGCGCGGCGTCACCCCGAAGACGGCCTGCTTCGCCTCCTCTTCGTACGCGCCCCGCTCGGCGGCGGTCGCCTCGTTCGGGTGGCTGGTGAACGCTTCCAGGAAGCCGTCGTCGCGCGTGCGGTAGCGGATGGGGAAGATCCGGTCGCAGCGGTTGCCGCGCGAGAAGGTGACCGAGCGCTCGATCCTGGCGCGGTTGTCGCACTCGATCGCGCGGGGCTTCCCGCTCTTCGTGCGCAGCTCGAAGCGCTTCACGCCGCCGAGCGGCTCGACGCGGCTCGACTGCTCGAAGCGCTCGATCTCCCAGACGAAGCGGTGCCCGCGCGGCAGGAGCAGGCGCTCGACGAACTCGCGGTAGCGCGCGTCGCGCCGGTCGCTGGGGCAGAGGATCTGGAAGTGATCGCCGTCGAGCGGCGCGACGCTGTCGAAGTCCCCGCGCGCCGAGGCCTCCGGCACCACCTTGTCGCGCAGCCCGAAGAAGGCCGTCACGGGCAGCGGCCACTCGCGGGCGCTCCGGGCGGCGGCGTTGACGATGCGCTCGACTACCGCCGAACGGATCAGGGCGATCTCGGTGTCGAGCACGCGCAGCGATCGCTCCTGCGGGTTGCTCAGGAACTTGTACACGAGGCGCCGCAGGCCGGCGGCGGTGGTCGAGCCGAGGTTGGGCGTGGCGAAGAGCACCACCTGGCGGATCGGCGCGAGCCGCTCCGCGCGGTTCTCGCGCAGGAGCTCGGCGATGTAGCTCTGGATCACCAACCCGCCCTGGCTGTGGCCGACCAGGGTGAGCTCGGTGCCGTGGAAGCGCGGCGAGTCGATGAACTCGCCGAGCTGCATGCCGATCTCGCGCAGGGTGGGGATGCGCTGCAGCGGGTTGAAGTTGAACCAGCGCGTGTCGTACTGGAAGCACTCGAAGTCGAAGCGCGAGGCGACTCCCTCGTCCCCGCGCAGGAGCGCGAGCAGCGGCTCCCAGCAGGCGGCCGAGCTGCCGAAGCCGTGCACCGCGAGCACGACAGGTCTCTGGGCGAGGGCCGGTGTCTCCGGCAGGGTCAGGATGGTCATCGCGGCTCCCCCGAAACGCGGCTTCGCGCGCCGTCGGCCGGGAGTCTAGGCCCGCCGCGGGGCGCCCGCCACCCGAGCGACCGGATCCCGGAGGGCGCGAGCACCACCGCCCGTTTCGGCAGAAGGGCGCAGGCCCGAGCCGCTAGTCGCGCATGAGGATGACCGGGGTCTCCGGGCCCGATCCGAAGCCATCGTCAGCAGGATCGATCGAACCCACGACCACCTGCCAACCTGGGAGACGGAACTCCAGCCGCGCGGGCTTGGAATCGAGATCCAGAATGACCCTGCCCCGCGCGTCCGTGCGCCCTACCGGCTTGCCATCGGCGACCAGCTCGACGCCGGGAGCAGGGTCGCCCTGATCGGTGGCTACCTTGAAGATCTGGCCCCAGCCCCGCATCAGGCGCAGCTCCACCACACGGCGCTCACCCTCGCGAACGAATGCGGATTCGTCTCCCCAGGCAAGCCGGTAGCCCCTGGCGCGCGCCATCCAGCGGATGGGCACGCCTTCGGGCACGCCGGGGTAGAAATCGGCATCCCAGTCGCGGACGAAGCGGACGTCCTCGAGCGGATCGCCGTGCCAGACGAGCGTCCAGATCTCCTCGATCGGCAGGCCTGTCTCGGCGTCGACGGCGCGGAAGCCGAGATCGAAGGTCGCGACGTCGTCCTCGCACACGAACTCGAGGCCTTCGGCCGGCGGCGAGACCTCCATGCTGAGCGTGTTCCACCGAAGATTGACGAGCGGCCTGAGCGTCAGCTCGTAGGTGCCGGCTGGCACGTCGGTGAACGAGAAGGGAGCGACGAACTCGCCGTCGCGCATTCGATACTCCACCGACTGCATCGAATGAAACTTGGAATCGCGGTTCCAGAGCGCAACGGTTCCGCCCTTCGATCGGTGCTTCCCCGTGCGGCTGCGGAGCACGCCCGAGATCGGTCCGAGGGCCACGCCGCTTCGCAGATTGGCTTCGACCGAGCTCGTCGAGCCCGCCTCGACCGAGACGACCCCCGTCCATTCCTGGTAGCGTTGGGTCTGGATGCGGAGGCGGTAGTCGCCCTCCTGCAACCACTTGAACGCGAACCGGCCCCTGCGATCCGCTCCAGTCTGGTGGATGGGCTCGCCTTCGCCTGCGGCTCGCCCGGGCTCGGTGAGCTCGATCCACGCACTCGGCACCGCTCGTCCGGTCGAACCGCGCACGGATCCTTCGATGCTGCCGCGGCGGCTCAACCGTATGGGCACGAGGTGGGGATACATCCCTTCGATCGAGCTGACCCATGCGCTGCCGGCCCATCCTCCGTCCGAGCTGCGCACGTGGATCTCGTGGTTCTCCTCCTCCGTCAGCAGGAACACGGGCAGGCGGAAGCGAGCCCATGCGTGTTCGCCCTCTCGGAGAACCGTCCGCGGCTCCATAGCCTCCAGCCCGGCACCGTAGAACTGCGCCATTGCAGACAAGGGGTCCTCGGCTCCCACATCGTGCACCATTCGCTCGAGGTCATTGGACTCGGCAGGAAACACGACGTAGAAGTCAACGGCACGCATGCCGTCGGGGATGGAAATGTCGAAGCGGTAGGTCGGTCCGATGAGGATCGGGACGACCTGTGCCGACGGCACGCGATTCGGTTCGAAGGAGTGCAGGATCTCGAAGGGCTCCATCTCGAGGTCGGTCAGCAGGCTCCGGTTGGCAGAGACGTCATCGATGAGGACCAGCTCGATCCTTCCTGCTTCGAATCCGCCCGCACTCTCGAACCGCCCTTCGGCATCCGTGACGATCTTCTCGACGCGCTGGAACGGCGACACGCGTCGGGTGTAGGTCTTGGTCTTCCCCTCCGGCGTCTCGGACCCTTGCTCTTGGAACGGTTCAGAAGGGCCACGCGCTCGGATCAGGAAGTGCGGGATCGGCTCTCCTGTGGCCTGATCGACGAGTCGGCCGCGCAGAGGTGCCAAGGCGATCCGCTCGGCCCTGAACACGATCTCCTCGCGCCCATTCGCCTGCTCCTCGTCCAGCCGGATCCTTGCGGGAGTCGTTCGCCAGCCTTCCGTCGCGACGTCGATGAAGAGACCCGCTCGCTCGGGCCGCGGCAGTTGGAACGTTCCGTCGCGGACGGTGACGGTCTCGGCCAGGACTTTCGAGCCGCGTCTCATCCGAACCGTGACACCTTCGATAGCCGTGCCGCTCGAAGCCTCGAGGACCTGGCCGCGCGGCCCGAGTGGACCCGTCGCTTCGACCCGAGGCTCCAGAAGCGGGGGAGGCTCCAGCGATGGCGGGTCGTGAGGAGTCTCGGCGGCGGTCCCGGTCGCGTCAGAGAGCTCCCTCGAGGCCTCGACAACTGGATCTCCCGACCGCTCGTAGGCGAGGTTGCCCGGGCCAGCCGTGACGATGAGGAGCGCCAGCGCCCCGATGACGGCAGCCAGTGCGATCGCTTGAGCACGGGAGAGCTTCATCCGATGGGTGAGCGAGCCCATCGACAGTGAACCATCGGGTGCACTCTCGCGCCAGATCCGAACGCACCCAGGCGCCGTGAGCGCGCATTGCCATGGGGAGAGCCCCGTGGCCAGCGCTCAGCCGTCGAGGTGCCAGACCTCTCCGACGATGCTCTTCCGAACGGAAGCGGGCGCTGGAGCGAGCCTCACGCCCGATCCGGTGGACTCGAACGCGAACGGCTCGCCGGAAACGGGGTCGGCGAGCGGGACGCCGGGCTCGAGCTCGCGCAGATCGCTCGGCCAGCAGCCGTACCGCTGGCGGTGCTCGCGGAGCGCGAGCGCCGTGCGCGCGAGCTCGAGGCGCCGGCGGTGGACGAGCGAGGACTGCACAACGCCGGCCAACGGCCATGCGACCGCGAGGCCTCGCTGCCAGCCCTGGGGGGTTTTCGACCCAGCGAGATCGAGCGCTTCCCGCAGGCTCTCGAGGTCGCCCTGGAGCCAGGCCAGCGCCTCGCCGCGAGTACAGTCCCCGGCAAGCGCGAAGGCCTGCAGATCGGCGCTCGCCTCCTCGAAGAAGGCGATCTCGCTGCGCAGGGCCATCTCGAGCCTTTCCGGTGCAGCCGTGCGGGCGAGACGTCCGTCGAGCGCCGCGCGGAGGAGGCTTGCGTCGATCGAGTCGCTCGCCAGCGCTTCCTGCAACGCTTCGATCTCGATTCCCTCCATGCCAACGCGCAGAATGCAATCGTTCGCCGTCGCACCGTCCTTCAGGTGCAGCAGGTCGAAGGCGAGCGCGAGGCTGCGAGCGCAGTCCGCGGAACCGCCGGGCCGGCGGGAGGCCAGCACCGCGCGGCCTCCAAGCAGGTTCGACCATCCGCGCAGGGTGCCGAGGCGCGCGATTCGACGGGCGACTACGGCATCCTCGGCCAGGAGGGAACGTGCCTCGGGACTCTCCAGGATCTCCGCTAGGCCGTCGAAGAAGAAGTCCAGCGGAGCGAGCATGTCGGCGAGCAGGGGCTCGTGCTCGCGCTTCCACATCCAAGGCGGCGTGTAGGGCTCGCCGCCGAACGGCCGCAGGCGCTCGCCGAGCGCGTCGATCCGCGCCAGGATCTCGCTGGCTCGAGGCTCGGATGCGCGAGGCGGCGGCGGGTATCGCTCGCGCAGGGTCGCGACTTGCGCTTGCAGCCTGCGCAGCCGCAGCTCGTCGCGGACCGGAATGGCCGCGATCGCGAGCGCGGCGCAGCTTGCGATCAAGAGGAGGAGCTTGGACTTCACGGGGAGACCTCGGTCGTCTCGGTCATTTCCGCCGCTCGACTGAACGCCGGCGCGGCTCTTACCCGATCGTCCGGCGGCTATTCGCCCGCTTTCGGCACCTGATCCGAGACCTGCTCGGAAGGAACGCCCGAGCGGGGTCGATCGGAAAGATCTTCGCGGTCCGAGGTCATCGGCCGGCCTGCGGATACACCGGCAAGCTCGCGTGCCCCTCGGCGTCGAACGCCTCGACGGCGAAGATCCAGTCGTCCTTGCTGTACCCCTCGAGCACGATCTCGTGCGCTCGGCCGGCCTCCACCGCGCCGCTCCAGGTCGGCTCCCACGTGCGGCGCACGCGCACGCGCCAGCCGGCGACCTCGTCCTCGGGCGCGTCCTCCCAGGACAGCCGCGTGTCCGGTCCGAGGCGCGTGCTCATCCTCACGCCTGTGGGCCGCGGCGGGGCCAGCGCCAGCTCGCGCAGCCCGGCGGCGTTCACCGCCGCGACCCGCGCGACGAACTCGTAGTCGACGAACTCCGGCAGATCCCCCTTCTGCACGCCGTCGACCTCGCGCACGTAGGCGTGCTGCTGGTCGTAGTTCTCGTTCGGCTCGGTGAAGCGCACGGCGGCGAAGCCTTGCTCGTTGAAGGGCTTGTGGTCGCCGCCGCGGCCGAAGCGGTCCTGGCGGAAGACCAGCTCGATCTCGAAGCCGGGCAGCGCCCGTTCGCCGCGCTCCTTCAAGTACCGCCCGAGCTGGCGCGAGGGCGCGTCGGAGTCGCTGCCGGCGATCTTCGGCCCCGCGCTGGGCACGCCCTCGCTGAAGAGCCGGACCCTCGCCGGTTCCAAGCGGCCGTTCGAGCCGTGCGCGCCGCCGACGATGTCGTTACCGAGGAAGGCCTCGACCTCGAATCCCGCGGCCTTCCAAGCTTCCGCCTGGGCGCGCGATCCGAGCAGGCCCTGCTCCTCGCCGGCGACCGCGAGGAACACCACGCTGGCCCGCGGCTCGATTCCCGCGAGCAGGCGCGCGCATTCGAGCACCACGGCGGTCCCCGACGCGTCGTCGTTCGCTCCCGGAGCGTCCGAGGAGAAGTCCATCACGTCGCCGCAGATCGAGTCGTAGTGGCCGCACACGACCACCAGCCGCTGCGCGTCCCGCCCGGGCAGCAGGGCGGCGACGTTCGCCAGCTCGACCCCCTCGGGCGCGCGCCGGCTCGACGGCAGGGCGAAGCGCTCGAGCGAGACCCGGAGCCGCCCGCCGTGGTGCTCGCGCGAGATGCGCTCCAGCTCCTCCGCGAGCCAGCGCCGGGCCGCGCCGATCCCGCGCGCGGGGTCCTCGGTCTCGCTCAGCGTGTGGCGCGTCCCGAACGACACCAGCCGCCGGACGTCGGCCTCGACGCGCGCCCGGCTCTCCGGCTCGACGGGCGGCGCGGCCTGCACGGCGAGGAGGAGCGAGGCGAGCACGGCGGCGGCCATCGGGGACGAAAGCGTGCCAGAGAAGCCGGCGGATGTCACCCGCGCGTGCCGAAGTTGCACCTGGACGGCGTCTAGCGCTCGGGGACGGGATGGGCGCCGCGCGATTCACTGAGACTTCACGGGCGCTTCCCGCATCCCCAGCGCCGCTCTGGCGAGCTCGCCGGCCGTGAATGGCGCGCGCGGACCGGCGTAGCGCGCCGCCCGCAGTAAGAGCTGCGAAAACGGCCGAAGGAAACGCGGACCCGGGCGACTGAAGGCGTGTTGATTGCTCTGCAAGCGAGAGGAGTGATGGCCATGGACACGAGGAACCGTTTGGAAGCCGGCTCGGGCGCCCCGGTCGCGCTCGGGCGCCGATTCTTCCGTTCCGAGGTGCTCGGGTGGGAGGATCCCCAGCGCGAGGGAGCTGAGCAGGCGGAAGCGGCGCGCGGGCTGCGCGAGGTCCAGCACCGGACCCAGTGG
Source organism: Planctomycetota bacterium (assembly GCA_035546375.1). Taxonomy (GTDB): domain Bacteria; phylum Planctomycetota; class UBA1135; order UBA1135; genus DATKBQ01. The sequence continues at coordinate 14,575 of DATKBQ010000604.1, forward strand.
CTCGAGGCTTCCGCGCCCGCGGGGGCGGCCCGAGACGGCGCCCGGAGGATGCGCACGGGGTCCATCGCGAGCCAGCCGTGAGCGGGCTCTCCCGGCCCACGCGGCCCGCGGCCCGGAAATCAACCGCCC
>DATKBQ010000605.1:0-7270 GCA_035546375.1 Planctomycetota bacterium
GCGATCCGCGCCTCGGCCCGCGCCAGCGCGGCGCCCAGGCAGAAGTGGATGCCGAGGCCGAGCCCCAGGTGCCGCGCGCCGCAGCGCTCGACGTCTAGCCGATCGGGGTCCGGGAACGCCGCTGGGTCCCGGTTGGCCGACGCCAGGACGAGGGCGACGCTCTGGCCGCGCCGGACGTCGCGATCGCCGAGCCTCAGATCCTCGCCCGCGAATCGAAAGGTGAGCTGGATCGGTCCGTCGAAGCGCAGGATCTCCTCGACCGCTCCGGGCCACAGCTCGGGCCGCTCGCGGAGCTTGGCCAACTCCTGGGGATGCCCGAGCAGCGCCAGCACGCCGCTGCCGAGCAGGTTCACCGTCGTCTCGTGGCCCGCGAAGATCAGGAGCGCGCAGTTCGCCACGACCTCGTCCTCGTCCATCAGGCCGCGGTCCCAGAGCTCGGCGAGCGCGCTGATGGCGTCGGCGCGCGGCCGTTGGCGGCGCTCGCGCACGATGGGCCGCAGGTATTCCTCCAGCTCGACGGCGGTCCGCCCCGCGGCCTCCAGGCCGCCGTCGTCCTGGCGCAGGTCGATGGCTTCCACCAGCGTTCGCGACCAGCCCCGCAACCGATCGCGGTCCCCGAGGGGCAGGCCCAGGAGCCTGGAGATCACGATCACGGGCAGCGGCAGGGCGAAGGCCTCCATCAAGTCGACCTCGCCGTGCGCCGGCAGGCGCTCGAGCAGCTCCCGCGCGAGTGCGTCGATCTGCGGCTCGAGGTCCTGGACGCGGCGCGGGGTGAAGATCAGGCCGAGGAGCGAGCGCAGCCGCTCGTGCTCCGGCGGGTCGCGGAACAGCATCCAGCGGCGGACCATCTCGCAATAGGGGCGGATCGGCTCGGGCGCGGGAGGCAGGCTCGAGTGTCCGCTCACGCGCTGCGGCTCGCGCACGAGCCGCGGGTCCTTGAGCGCGGCGGTCACGTCCGCGTAGCGGAAGACGTACCAGGACCCGTCGAGACGCGGGATGGGCGGCGCGCCCCAGTGCACCGGGTCCGAGCGCAGGAACCGCCTGTAGACCGCATGGGGATCGCTCCGGAACTCCGCCGAGAACGGATCGAACCGCTCGCGCGGTCGCGTTCTCAGCGCGACGGGAATTTCACCGGTCGAAGCGAGCTCGGACATCCTACCCCCTCTTCGCGTACCCTTGTGGCGTCTCCGGACCTGGAGCGGAAAGGGACGCGATCTGGCGTTGGCCGCCCGGGTTCCGCTCCCCGAGCAGCCCCTCGAAGCGCTCGCGCACCTGGGGGAGCCACTCCGAGTGCGTGAGCACCCCGAAGCGCTCCTCGCGCACGGCGTCGAACAGGGCTGCGGCGACCTCGTCGGGATGCGAGCCCGCGTCGACGGCGCGCTGCATCGCGTCGCCGGCCTCGCCGCGCGGCGCATCGGCCGGCTGCGCGCGCTCGGCCGCGCCGGGACGATTGCGACCGGAATCGGCGATGCGCGTGCGCACGAACCCGGGGCAGAGGACCGAGGCGCGGAGCTTGCTCCCGAGCTCGCGCAGCTCGGCGTCCAGGGTCTCCGAGATCGACACCACGGCATGCTTGGTCGCCTTGTAGACGCCGAGCCCGCTGCCCGAGATCAGGCCGGCGATGGAAGCCGTGTTGACCACGTGCCCCTCCTCGCCGGTCTCGAGCATCCGCGGGACGAAGGCCTCGATGCCGTGGACGACGCCCCAGAGGTTCACGCCGAGGAGCCATCGCCAGTCGGCTTGCGTCGCGCGCCAGATGGGACCGTCGAGCGCGACGCCGGCGTTGTTGCAGACCAGGTGCACGGCGCCGAACGCCTCGAAGCTCTGAGCGGCGAGCGCTTGCACCTGCTCACGGTCCGCGACGTCGACCGGCAGCGCGAGCACCCGCGCGCCCTCGTCGGCAAGCTCCCGGGCGGCGGCTTGCAGCGCGGGCTCCTCCACGTCGGCGAGGACCAGTCGCATCCCCTCCGCGGCGCAGCGGCGCGCGATCGCCCGGCCGATGCCGCTGGCGGCACCGGTGATCACCGCGACCCGACCGTCGAAGGTGCGCATGGGGAACCGTCGCGCCTAGGATGAGCCCCTAGGTCCCGACGATGCGAGCAAAAAAACGGGCCGGATTGCCGGAGGATGAGGATGCGAGCCTGCCGGCCGTGGGCCTTTCAGCCTTCCTCGAGCCGGCGCAAGAGCTTCGGCGGCGCGGTGTTGCGCCAGGCCGCGAGCAGCGCGGCGCGCACCGCGGGGCGGCGGGCCCGGCGCAGCACGACGCGCGTGGCGCCGCGGCGGCCCCAGGCGCCGGAGATGGGCTGGAAGACCTCCGGAGCGGTACGCACGCGCTCCTCCTGCTCGGGCGGCGCGAGCTTGACCATGCCCCAGGTCAGGTCGGGCCCGAGGGTGGCGAAGATCTTCCCGCCGACGCGGAAGTCGGGGTGGTGCATGTGCTCGCCCTCGACGGCCTCGGGCAGCTCGAGGGCGAGGCGGCGGAAGTCTTCGGGGCTCATGGGGCGGGCTCGAGCACGAGGCGCGAGACGAGGCGGTGGAACCAGTGGGGGCCGGTCTCCTCGAGCGGCGCGAACCGCCCGCGGGGCGCTACGCCGGAGCGCAGGGCGCGGCCGACCTGGCTGAGCGCCTCCACGTCCTCGCGGTCGACCGCGTCGAGCATCCAGATCCGGTCGCGCTCGCGGTAGAGCTCCTCGTCGGCGACCAGGTGGTACCAGAGGAAGCGCGTCTTGGCGGGCGACTCGGGCAACGGCTGGTAGACGTTCACCGAGAGTCCCCACGGATAGAGGTTCAGCGTCAGGTTGGGGAAGACGAACCACCACAAGGCGAAGACGCGCCGCTCGGGCCGCTCCGGATCGGTGAAGCGCGCCGGGAGCGCGCGGGACGGGAAGCCGTGCTCGGGGTTGCGCGCGTAGGCCCACTGCAGCGCGACCCAGGGGTGCAGCTCGGTGCGGTAGCTCCCGAGCTCGATCGCGTCCGCCAACCCGCCGGGCGCGCGGTGGATGAAGGAGACGTGGAAGCGGTCCATGTAGTTCCAGGCGTGCTGCTTCCAGTTGCCGTCCAGCTCGCGTGCTTCGCGCCCGCTCGAGCGCAGCCGGGCGCGATCGAGCGGGAGCGCCGCGATCGTCTCCTCGAGCGGCTGCAAGGCTTCGTCGAGGCCGACGGCGGGGGAGCCGAGGCAGGCGAAGAGGAACTCGCGCCAAGTCGCGACCGGGAAGGGATGGAGATGGTCGCACTCGCGCGGGAAGTCGGGCGCGTCGGCGAAGCCCGGCTGGGAGACGAAGCGCCCGCGGCAGTCGAACTTCCGCCCGTGCTGCGGGCAGGCGATCGTGTTGCCGCGCGAGGGGCCCGCGACGAGCGGATGCCAGGCGTGGGTGCAGGTGTTCGGGAAGAGCCGCAGCTCGGAGTCCTCCCAGCCGCGCTGGAGGAAGAGCGGCCGGCCGTTCTGCTCGATCGGCACGCGCGCGCCGCGCACGGAGAGCGCGTCGGCCAGCCGCCGCGGGTCGTCGCCGGAGCTCGCGCGCTCGGGCACGAGCTGCCACGTGCGCGCGAAGACAGCCTCCATCTCGTGCCGGGCGAAGGCCGGATCGGTGAATGCCCAGGCCGGCAGCGACTCGGCGCGGCGGATGTCGGGATCGACCGCCAGCTCGGCCGGATCGAAGGGGAGGCTCGCCGCCATGGCGGCGGAGAGTATCCCACGCGACCGCGGTGCGCGCGGGAAGGTCCGGCGGAGCCTGGTAGCCGGACGGGGGACGCGCGGTAGGCTCATCTGTTGCGCTCGTTGCCGCCCTGCATGGGACGGGCGGCGTCGAGCCGAGAAGGGGCGCACCATGAACCCGAGAGGCTGTCGCGTCGCGGTGTTCGCGGGCTGGATGCTTGGGGCGTTTGCGCTCGTCCAGGACCGGGTTCCCGTCGATACGCTCGCGGACGCCGATGCACTCACCGTCTGCGTGGTGGACGCGGGGACCGGCAGCGCGGTCGCGGGGGCGCGGATCACGTGCCTGCCCGACTCGGCGCTCGTGCGCGACGGGCGAAGGCTCGTCGCCGTCGGCGACCTCGCGGGTCTCGATGACGCCCGCCGGCGCGACGGGCTCGTGCAGTCGAGCGATTCCTCGGGGCGAGCCCGCTTCGCGCGCCCGGCGGGGCTCCTCCATCTCTCGGCCGAGCTTCCCGGTCGCTGGGCGGCGCTCAGGCTTCAGGCGGAGGATCGAGGGCCGGTCACATTGCGGCTCGAGCGTGACGCGACCCTGCGGGTGGCGGTCGTGGACGCGAGCGGTGCGGCCCTGAGCGGTGTGCCCGTGGCGGTCGTGGCGAGATCCGGCCTGGGACAAGGCGGAGCACCCTTCGAATCGACGATCGCCCTCGCCTCGACCAACGGAGGCAACGGGATCGCGCACTTCCCGCACGCGCAGACCTACCTGGGGTCGGAGCGGGAAGGCGAGCGGGTCGCCCGCCTCGCGTATCCATTGGCCGAGGACGTCGCGGTGTCGATCCAGCGAGCGAGCCTCGACTCTCCCTTGCGACTGGTCAGCCCGCCGACGGGCACGGTCTCGATCGGGTGCCCGCAGGCACGCGGCGGCACGGCGCGCATCCGCCGGGCGCCGGCAGCCGAGCAGCGCATCCCGTGGTTCAGCTTCGAGCCATGGCGTGTCCCCGTCTTCGAAGGGCGCGCCGATTTCCCGTACGTAGGCTTGGGGGTCGAGCTCGAGTACGAGCTCACGTGGCCCGAGGCCGCGATGCCGGTGAAGGGCCGCGCGCCGGGGCCCTCGAACCCCGGGGAGGCGGTGCACATTCCCTGCGCGCACGAGCACGCCTCGGTGGTGCTGATTGGCCGCGTCGTCGATGACGAGCTGCGGCCAGTCGCCGGTGCGTTGCTGGAAGGCTCCATCACCTTGGAATCGGAAGGTGGATCGATGAGCCGGGGTCGGACGATCGAGACGGACGCGGGCGGCGGATTCCGCCTGCCCCTCGACCTCGAGCCGCCGGATAAGGGCGGGCAGTGGAAGCTCGAGATCAGGCGTGACCATGCTGAGGCCGAGATCGACATCTCAGGGGCTCTTGAGTCGGGCGTCTACGACTGTGGAACGCTCGTCCTGCTCTCGCCAGGCTCCGCGAAGCTGCTCGAACGCATGAGCGACGACGAGATCGAGTCTCACTATCGCGGGGCGAGGCGATCGGCTTCGCATACGACTCGCCAATCGCTGGAGGCTTGCCTGGGAGTCATGGCGCGGCGCGGAGGCGAGCGCTGGATCACCTTCCTGCTGGAAGCGTTGGAAGCTTCGCGTCGAGTCCCCGAGGAGGAGGCGCCGTGGGAGGCGCCGGAGGATCTCGAGATCCTGGCCGTCCTGAGGCGCGCGCAGGGCCGCCCCGACCCGTTGGCGCTCCGGCTCCTCGACGGCCGCGCGTTCGAGTGCGCGTTCCCGCAGTCCATCGTCGTGCGAGTCCGCATCGAGAACGCGGACGAGGAGGCCTTTCGAGCGACCCGGGGAGGGAGCTACCGCAGCGGTCGTTTCGCTCGCGTCCGCGTGGAAGCCACCGGCCCCAAGGGCGAGATCCTGCCGCAAGCACCCTCGCCGGGATTCATGGGCGGGGGCTTGTCCACGCGCATGCCCCTGGCTCCGGGGGAAGGTTGGGAGGAGCACGTCGCGCTCGACCACTACGTCCGGTTCCCGCGCTGCGGTCGCTATCGGGTCCGCATCCTCTACCACGACCAGGTCGACATCGCGGACGAGCCCGACATCCTGGGACGGATCGTGTTCGCCTCGGAGCCCTTCGAGGTCCTCGTCCGCCCGCTGTCGGTCGCGGCTTCCAAGCAGGAGCTCGCGGAGATGCGCGGTTGGGTGGATGCGATCGAGCTCGGGCGGTCGATCCCGCTGGTCAGCGCCCATTGGGAACCCGGGATGGAGTTCGAAGGCGAACCGGCCGCGCCGGAGGACCGCCTGTTCCGCGCGGGTTGGAGGGCCGTTCCCGTTCTCCTGGGCGAGCTCGAGGAGCGCCGACACACGGCCGAGCGCCGCGCTTGGATCCTGGGGATGCTGTGGAACCTCACCGGAGTCCTCAATCCGACCGGCGGGGGATTCACAGGAGCGCTCGGCGATTGCCATTGGATCGAGTCCTGGCCCGGCGCGCCGGAGGAAGCCAGCCCGACGCTGGCCGAGTTCGGAACCCGGAGTGGCGACATCTGGCCCGGCAGCCAGGCGAAGCTGATCGAACGCTGGCTCGAGCTGGCGGAACTGGTGGAGCTCGAGGTCACCGACTGACGGTCGCAGCGCTCGCGGCGCAGCGCAGTCGGTTCAAGCTTTCTCGTCCGGATCGATGAGCTTGTCGAGATTCCAGGGTTCCGGGGCCGGTCAGTCGGCCGGCGTGACGGGACGTCTTGGGCCGGAGTCAGCCACCGTCGGCGGCCGGCCCCGGAACAGATCAGCTTGACCCCTCAGCGGGGCTTGACAGGTCCGTCCCGTTCCGAAGCGCGGCCGCTGTCGTGCCGGATTCGACCCTGCGCGCTCGAAAGCAGGCGGGGCCGGCCCGACGGCCGGCCCCGGAGCGCGTCAGCGCGACCTTTTATCGGCGAGTCGGGCGCGATCCTCTCGGACGCGCCCCACTCTCCAGATCACGGGCAGAGCGTGAAGGTCACCGCGTCGCTCAGGTTGGTGTTGTCCGGCGGCGCGAAGCCCGGGTCGCGGGCCCAGGTCTGGACCCACACCTGCTGGCCGGCGACCAGCGCCGGATCCACACCGCTCGCGACGTAGGCGTTGAAGTCGATCTGGTAGGTGCCGCCGCAGGGAGGCGTGCCGCCCGAGTTCTGCACCGGCGTGCGCACCAGCGGCGAGGCAGCGCAGAGGATGCCGCCCTGGAAGGGGGCGTTGTTCGGTCCGGTCTTGCTGTAGAAGTAGAGCCCGAACTTGTTGTCGAGCACGTTCGTCGTGCTGATCGTGAAGCCGCTGCCGGCGCTGGCGCTCGGCGTGCCGGAGGTCGCGATCGAGGGCACGCAGCCGGCCGAGTTCGTCTTCGCCGTGCAATAGATCGTCCGCGTGGGGCAGCTCGTGCCCGGATCGGCCTCCATGTCGTCCATCATGATGTAGCCGGTCGAGGAGTGGTTCGTCTTGATGTGGATGCGGTCGACGCCGAGCCCGGTCAGGTCCCAGCCGAGCCAGTTCCACTGGCAGTTCACGACCATGGGGACGATCTGCGAGTTGACCAGCGTGGCTCCCGAGAAGAAGGAGACCGTGATGTCGGGGCCGCCGCTGTGGTTCATGCCGAAGTAGCCGCCGAA
>DATKBQ010000606.1:0-3220 GCA_035546375.1 Planctomycetota bacterium
GCGCGTCCGCGGCGCCGAGCACCAGCCGGGCCGGCACGACCGGCCGGCTCAACCACCAGGCGACTAGCGGCGATGCCAGCCAGGCCGCCAGGAACGGCAGGGCCGACGGCAATGCGACGATGCGCAGCTCGAGCACGAGCAGCAGCAAGCCCACGGCGGTCGCGGGGCCGGCCCACATCTCGGTGACGAAGACGCGTGGCCCCCCCTTCGCGAGCAACCCGGCAGAGCGTGCCGCGGTAGCCGCCGCGGTCTCCCACTCGAGCAGTCGGCGCTGCGTGATCACCATGCGCACCAGCGTCAGCGCGATGGCGTGCAGCATCTCGTAGGCGTGGTAGGCCAGCAGCGTGCCCTGCAGCAGCGCCTGCGCGCCGGCGCTCTTCAGCTCGGCCCACACATCGCCCAGGAAGACGCGCAGTGGTTGCTGCGGGCGCGGGCCGCCGGCCAGGTGGAAGAGCGGCGGGAGCAGCGGGAAGCCGAGCACCGCCAGCGCGGCCAGGGTCCAGCCGAGCGGCGAGCCGGGGAGCCACGTCCACGCGCAAGCCAACAGTGCGAGCAAGGCCGGCGCCACCAGGCTGCGGCGCAGGTTGTCGAAGATCTTCCAGCGGCTGATCAGCGGCAGCCGATTGCGTTCCAGTCCATGGCGCGTCGGCACCAGCGGCAACATGGCCAGCAGGATCTGCCAATCGCCGCGCACCCAGCGGTGCTGGCGCCGCGCATGGGCGAGCACGCTCGAGGGGAAGTCGTCCACCAGCTCGATGTCCGAGACCAGGGCGCAGCGCGCGAAGAGGCCCTCGAACAAGTCGTGCGAGAGCATCGCGTTCTCGGCCACGCGACCCTCGAGCGCGGCGGCGAAGGTGTCCACGTGGTAGAGCCCCTTGCCCGTGAAGCTGCCTTCCTCGAACAGGTCCTGATAGGTGTCGGACACCGCCGTGGTGTAGGGATCGACGCCGGTGTGCCCGGCGTAGGCGCGCGCGAACAGCGAGCCCGCGGCGCTCGCCATCGTGACGCTGATGCGTGGCTGGAGGATCCCGTAGCCCTCGACGACCCGCCCGAGCTCCGAATCCAGGCGCGGCTGGTTGAGCGGATGCTCGATCACGCCGATCAACGCTCGCGCCGCATCGCGCGGCAGGCGCGTGTCGCTGTCGAGCGTGATGCAGTAGCGGATGCGCGCCAGGACTTCCTGATCGCCGACCCGCACGGTGAAGCTCGTGTCGGTAGCGCCCCGCAACAGCCGGTTGAACTCCTCGATCTTGCCGCGCTTGCGCTCCCAGCCCATCCACACGTCTTCGCTCTCGTTCCAGCGCCGCGCGCGGTGGAAGAGGAAGAAGCGGTCCGCGGTGCCGGGCGCGTAGCGTGCGTTCAGCGCTTCGATCCCCGCGACGGCTGCCGCGAGCACTTCATCCTCGCCCGGCAGGAGAGCGGACTTCGCGTCCGCGAAATCCGTCAGCAAGGCGAAGTGGATGTGCGCATCCGAGTTGCCCAGGGCGTGCACTTCCAGGTTCGCCACCAGGCTCCGTGCGCCCTCGACCGACGCGAGCAAGCTCGGCACGATCACCATGGTGCGGGCAGGCTCGGGGACGCCGGTGCGCAGATCGAGCCTGGGCAGCGTCTTGGGGCGGACGGCCCTGTGGACGGCGCGATGCAAGAGCGCCACCGCCAGCTCGCTCGCGGGGATCAGGGCCAGCGCGCCCACCCAGATCTCCATCCATCCCCTCGCGCCGCCGGCGTGCGCCACGGCCACGGCCGCCGCGACTCCCAGCCCCGTGAGCAGGGCCAGCGATCCGAGGTAGATCGCCGTGGCGTGCTCGAAGAGCATGCGCTTCAGGCGCTGCCGGAAGGGCGGGCAGTGGGCCACGTCCCCCTCCAGCTCGCGTCGTGCGGGCCCTATCAGGTGGTATCCGACGTGCGCTTCACGGGAGTCGGCGCCCGACTGCTCCTGCGCTTGCCGTGCGCTCTCGACCGCGCGCAGGGCGACGCGCACCTGGGCCTCGCCGCTCGGATCCGCCAGCGCCTCGACCGCGTGGCGGTAGCGATCGCGGCTGGCGAAGTCCATGCGGCCGTACACGCCGGCCGGGTCGCGCTGCAGGATCCGCTCGACCTGGCTGACGCCCTCGACGTACTCGTTCCAGTCGAGCGTGGAGCACAGCCGCAGGCTGGTGATGGAGTTGCCCATCGAGAGGTGGCTCATCGCCTGGCGCTGGTGCTGGGCGCGCACGGCCTCCTCCACCGTGGTGCCGGCGGCGTCCAGCCGCTCCTCCAACTGCTTGCGCAGGCCGGCGGCGCCCGCCCCGTACTCGCGCATGCGCTGCAGCAATCGATCCACGAACGCGACGTGGAAAACCTCCGGCAGAGGCGGCAGGCGCCCGCGCTCGTGGGCGTTCTCGAAGCCTGTGAAGTAGCGATCCGCTTCGACGCGACCCGCCCGGGTCTGGATGATCTCCTCGGACAGCCGGCGCAGGTGCTCGACCAGCGCCAGCTTGAGCATGCTGGGCCAAGCCCACAGCTCGCCGAGAGTGAGCGACGCGACCGTCTGATAGGCGTGGATGAACCGGTTCAGTCGCCGGGCGTCGATGCGCGCGTCGCTGTAGCGCAGGAGCTCGACGGCCATGGCGTAGACGCGTGCCGTTCCGGCGAGCTCGAGCGTGGCCAGCTTCGGCAGCTCGAGGTAGTAGCGCGTGGGAAGGTGACGGCGAATCTCGCGCATCTCGCCTTCCACGAGGTGGAAGTTGTCGAGCAGCCATTCGGCCGCGGGCGCGATCGGCTCGCCACGCCGGAGGTCGCCGGCGAGGATGCGGTAGGCGTGATGCAAGACGCGCGAGTCGACGGACAGTCGCCGCAGGAGCCGGGGCGGGCCGCGCCGCGGGTTGCGCGCGAGAGTGAACGCCGCGGCCAGTGCGCGCGCACGCTCCTCGAGGCGTTCGACGCCCAGGAGCTCCCCGTGCAACGGGCTGGAGTCGAGGCCGATGGGCCGCAGGCGCGCCCCGACCGGGGCGGGAGTTGCGCGGGACCGGTTGGTGCGGGTGCTCGGCAAAGGCCTGCTGTCGTTCGGGAACGGACGGCGATGAGCCCGCGGCCTCGATCGAAGTGACGCATCCTAGCAGGTGCCCGCTCGCGGCCGGCAGAACCGCCGCCTTTGGGCCGGGGGTGGTCCCTACGCTCGCGCCCCTGCGTGGAGATCTGCTTCCTCGGGGTCTGCTTCTACTGCTGCAACCGCCCCGAC
>DATKBQ010000607.1:0-4327 GCA_035546375.1 Planctomycetota bacterium
CGCCTCCTTGGCGCTTTCCGCAGACACGAGCGCAGCATCCGCCGCGGCCTGGGCGCGGCACTGCGGATCGAGGAGTGGGACCGCGGCTGGGCGCGGGTCTGGGAGCCGCTGCCGGCGACGGCGCTGGACGGCGCCCTCCGCGAGCAGGTGGTCACGCGGCTGGCGCGCTACGTCGCGGTCCTCGAGCCGATCCTGCGTGCCGACCTTCCCGGCGACGTGGAGTGGGCCGGCCCGTAGCGGGAAACCTCCCGGCCCGCCGGTTGTATGGAGTGCAGCCCGCCGCAGCCGCGCCGTCCGAGCCCGAGCCGGCCCGCCCCCTGCGCGCCGCCGAGCTCCCCTCGCTCCCGCAGGGGACGACCCTGCTCGCCCTCGCGCTGCTCGTCACGGTGACGGTCAGCACGTACTTCGACCGCAGGCGCGCGCTCGAACGGAGCCGCGCCGGATAGCGCACGCATCCCGGCCGCGACGCTGGCCGCTGCCCTCTCTCATGGCCGCCGTCGCGCTCGCGACGGCGGCCGTGCTCGCGACGGACGACGTGCACCTCCATGGCGAGCTCTACTACTTCGTCAGCCGCGGGATCCCCGGGACCGCGATGCCCTCGTGGCGCTCGGCGCTCAGTTCGCGCGAGCGCTGGCACCTCGTCCACTACCTGCGCGAGCTTGCGGCGGCTCGTTCTAGAGCGCTGGACGGGCAATGACGACCTGTGACGCCCTCCGCGCCGCTAGGGCCGCGGGCATCGTTCGCCACGAGGGCGCGGCTGCCTGGGCAGGCGCGGTGTCCGCCCCGCCGGCGAGGGGGTCGGCACCGGTGCCCCTGGCTCCGAGGTGGGCAGGGCCGGAGTCACAGGCGCGGGCGGGGTCGGTGCGGCCGTGGCCGGCGTCGGCTGCGGCGTGGGGGTCGCGGCCGGAGGTGTCGGCGCCGGCGAGGGTGTGGCGGGCGGTGTCGTGGGCGATGCGGCAGGCGGTGCCGTCGTCGGCGGTGCGCCCGGCGACGCGGGAGCCGGCGGGGTCGCGGCCGGGGGCGCGGCCGGGATCTCCATCCGCAGGGGGTTCGGCGCGATGAGGGGCGGCAGCAAGGTGTCGCGCCCTCCCTGCGCGCGGGTGAACTCGACGGCCAGGGGCGGCGCGTTGGTGACCCCCGCCATCAACAGGAACACCGCGGCCGAGGCCGCCACGGCGGTCGCGCTCCGCAGTCCCAGCCCTCGTCCGGTCGGTCGCTCCCTGCGGCGGCGGTAGCGCTCGGGCCGCTCGTCCGCTGCGGCGGACCGGATGGCGGAGAGCGAGGTCACGAAGGCCGACGAGTAGTAGGCGGCCTGCCAGAAACAGAGCAGCGCCAGCGCCGCGCCCAGGCCCGATGCACCACCGGCGACGGCCAGCAGCCCGGCTCCGGCGCACGCGATCGCGGCCGCGCTCTCGTAGCGCGTGGCCTGGAGCGCCCGCAGCAGTGACGCGCGTGTGCGCACCTTGCTCGTCCGCAGGAACGCCGCACTGGGACGCACGAGCGCGGCGATGCAGGCGTGGCTGACGACCCAGCTGAGGCTGAACATGCTCACTGCGGCGCCCAGCGCCTCCGAGAGGGGGATGCGGAGCGCGATGCGCAGCGACCACAGGAAGCGCAGCAGCGCCGTCGCGAGGAAGAGGAGCGGGAAAATGAGCACCGCCTCCACCAGCGGTCGCGAGATGGCGATACCGGTGGCGTAGGCCAGGCCGCCGACGACCAGGAACGCGGCGAAGGCGAGCTGGAGCGGCTCGCCCAGCCACTGGAGCGCCGCCCCGAGGTACCAGGCTCGCTGCGCCCTCGTTAGACGGTCTCCGGCGGGTCGCCGCCAGAACGGCGCGAGCGCGCTCCAGTGCTTGCGCAGGATCTGGATCCCGCCGAAGCACCAGCGGAAGCGCTGCTTCTTGTAGCCGTCGAAGTCGAAGGGCATGAGGCCGCGCCCATACGTCGTCGGAATGTAGACGCCACGGTAGCCGAGCTGCAGCAGCCGCAAGCTGGCCTCGGCGTCCTCGGTGATGCACCACTCATCCCAGCCGCCGATCTCCTCGAGCGCCGAGCGCCGGATGAGACCCATCGTCCCGCCGAAGATCGCCGCGTTGTGCTCGCTGCGCGCGACCATCGAGACGCGGAAGAAGTATGCATAGGCGTGCAGGCAGTCCGTGAGGTAGCGGTTGCCGACGAACTCGCGGTAGTCCTGCGGGGTCTGGACGAACGCCACCTGCGGATCGCGGAGGTGCGGCACGACCTCCCGCAGGAAGGCCGGCTCGACGACGTAGTCGGCGTCGACGATGCCGACGACCGTCGCACGCGGGTCGGTGTGCCGGAGCGCGAGGTTGCAGGCACCCGCCTTGAACCCGTCGAGCGGGTCGACGTGGAAGAAGCGGAAGCGCTCGCCGAGCCCCGCGCAGTGCTCCTGCACCGGGAGCCACAGCGACTCGTCCTTGGTGTTGTTGTCGACGACGATGACCTCGAAGCGCGGGTAGTCGAGGGCCGCCAGCGCGTCGAGCGTCTCGCGCAGGAGATCCGGCGGCTCGCTGTAGGCAGGCACGTGGATCGAGACGAACGGGGCATCGTCGTCCGCGTACGGCGTCGGAGGCGGAAGCCGGCGCCAGCGCACGCGGCAGAGCGCGTCGAAGGTCTCGTACATGTACACGGCCGCGAGCGACAGAGCCAGGAGCTCGAGGAACAGGAGGACCGCCGCGATGATGGCCGCCAGCGGCGCGAGGCCCGCGAGGAAGGTGAGCTCGCCGACGTACCAGAGGTAGAGCCCTGCCGTGAGGAGGTACGCCCCGAAGGTCGCGCGCGCGGGCGCGTTCCAGTCCCGCAGCGCAAGCGAGGCGGCTGCCAGTGCGGCCGCCACGGCGACCCAGCCGACCGGGTGGACGCCGAGCGCCGAACCGAGCACGCCGACGAGCGCCGTGTTCGCGGCCCAATAGAGCAGCGTCGTGAGCGGAGCGGCGGTGCGTGGCCGGCCGCCGGCCAGGAGTAGCGGGACGAGGTTCGCCAGGAGCATCGTGCCCCCGAGCGCCATGAGGCCGATCGACCCCTCCACTCAGGACTGAACGAACCGGGCGCGAGGGCCGTTGGGTCGTCGGCCCTATCGGGGCCGGGCCCCGTCCACCGCCTCGCGCGCGTTCTGAAGGAGCCGCTGCGCGCCGCCCAGCGCGCGCGGGACGTCGAAACGCCGGTCGAAGTTGCCGAGGTTCTCCGCGGCCTCGAGCGCCTCCTCGAGCGCGGACTCGGCGAGCCGCAGCGCGGAGTCGAGGCGCTCGAGCTCGCCCTGGTCGACGTCGGCCACGGCGCCATGATGCCGCCTCTGGCTAGACTGCGGGCGATGGCCGCCGACACGATCGAGACGGTCCGCACCGTCCGCCAGATCCGTCAGTACGCGCCAGATCCCGTCCCCGATGACGTCCTCGACGAGATCCTCGCGGTCGCCCGCTGGACCGGCAGCTCGCGCAACACGCAGCCATGGCACTTCGTCGTCGTGCGCGATCGCGACACCCTGCGCCGCCTCAGCGAGCTGCGCCCGCCGATCAACTGGCTCGCCGCGGCGCCGCTCGGCATCGCGATCGTGCTCGACGGGAAGCTGCACCTGAGCGAGGCGTACGACGAGGGTCGCGTGACCGAGCGCATCCTCATCGCCGCCAGGGCGCGCGGCTACGGCGGCGGCGTCGCCTGGTTCGGAGAGGCCGAGCAGGAAGCGGAGGCGAAGCGCATCCTCGGCGTCCCCGAGGACCGCGCCGCGCGCGCCATCGTCACGATCGGGAAGGCGACCTCGCGCAAGGATCCGCGCCCGAACCCGCGCACGCCCGGCCGGAAGCCGCTCGCCGACATCGTCAGCTACGAGCGCTACTCCAAGTAGTCCTTCAGCTTGCGGCTCCGGCTCGGGTGGCGGAGCTTGCGCAGCGCCTTCGCCTCGATCTGGCGGATCCGCTCGCGGGTGACGTTGAACTCGCGGCCCACCTCCTCGAGGGTCCGCGTGCGCCCGTCCTCGAGGCCGAAGCGCAGCTGGAGGACGCGCCGCTCGCGGCCGGTCAGGCCCTCGAGCACGCTCTCCACCTGCTCCTTCAGCAGCTTGTGCGAGGCCGCGTCGCTCGGCGCGAGCGCCTGATTGTCGGGGATGAAGTCGCCGAGGTGCGAGTCCTCCTCCTCGCCGATCGGCGTCTCGAGCGAGACCGGCTCCTGAGAGACCTTGACGATCTCGCGGACCTTGTCGGCGGTGATGAGCATCCGCTCGGCGATCTCCTCCGCGGTCGGCTCGCGGCCCAGCTCCTGGAGCAGGCCTCTCGACACGCGGATGAGCTTGTTGATGGTCTCCACCATGTGG
>DATKBQ010000608.1:0-5204 GCA_035546375.1 Planctomycetota bacterium
GGCAGCGCGTCGCTCACCAAGCAAAGCCCCCCCGGGCCGCGTGCGGCCAGCGCGAGGGCGACGGCCTCCGGCCCGACGTGGACGAGGTCGCCGATCAGCTCGGCGTAGAGCGCGGCGCCGCTCAGGGCGAAGCCGGCGAGCCCCGCCTCGCGGTGGTGCAGCGGGCGCATCGCGTTGAAGAGGTGTGTCGCGCCCTGTGCCCCCGCGCGCGCGGCCTCGCGAGCCTCGGCCGCGGTCGCGTCGCTGTGGCCGAGCGAAGCGCGGATCCCGCTGCGCGCGAGCTCCTCCACGAGCTCGGCGGCGCCCGGGAGCTCCGGCGCCAGGGTCATCGTGCGCACGCCGCGCCCCGAGCCGCTGGCCGGCCCGAGGATCGCGCGCAGCGTCTCGCGCGAGGGCTCCGCGATCGCTTCCTTCGGCAGCGCGCCGGCGCGCAGCGGGTTGACGAAGGGGCCTTCGAGGTGCAGCCCGACCGCGGCGGCCGCGTCCTCGTCCGAGCGAGCGAGGTCCTCCGCCGCGCGCGCGACCCTTGCCGCCTCCGCGCCGAGCGCGTCGGGCTCGCGCGGGAACAGGGTCGGCTGGAAGGAGGTCGTTCCGGCCCTGGCGAGGGCTCGCGCCATGCCGGCGAGGTCCACGAGCGGATCGCAGCCGCCGAAGCCGTGCACGTGCAGGTCGACCAGCCCCGGCGCGACGATCGGAAGGTCGCCCGCGCCCTCGGGCGATGGGCCGATCTCGATGGTCTTGATCCGCCCGTCCTCGATCTCGAGCGCGCCCTCCGTCAGGCGGCCGTCGACCAGGAGCCGGCCTCGCAGACGGCTCACGGCTGGCTCTCCTCGGCGACGCGCGCGGTGAGGTACCAGATCGCGTTCGTGCCGTACTCGCGCGCGCGCGCGTCGAGCCCCGGGGGGAAGTCGCGCGCCTGGAGCCGGGCGCGGCGCGCGTGCAGGACGAGGATCCCGCCCGGGGCCAGGTGCTGGGCGGCCAGCCGCTCCAGCGCGGCGAGCAACGCGCGGCGGCCGGCAGGGGGATCGACGAGCGGGTAGGGCGGATCGAGGAAGACGATGTCGTAGATGGGCTCGGCGCCCTCGAGCCGCGGGCGCCATAGGCGCGGAGCCAAAGCATCGCCCGAGGCGATCTCACAGCGCTCCTCGAGCCCGAGACGGCGGACGTTCTCGCGTAGGAGCCGCAGCGTGCGCGCGTCGGATTCGACGAGGCGTGCGCGGGTCGCGCCGCGGCTCAGGGATTCGAGGGCGAGGCTGCCGGTGCCGGCGAAGAGGTCGAGCACGCGCGCGTCCTGGATGCGCTCGCCGAGCGTGCCGAAGAGGGCCTCGCGCACGCGGTCCAGCATCGGGCGCGTGTCGCGACCCGGGGGGCCTTCGATGCGGCGGCCGCGGTGTTCGCCGGCGATGATGCGCATGGGGTCGTTTTAGCCGATGGCCGGCGGGGGGAGTACGTGAGGGCAAATCCTGGGGACCTACAGGGGCGCCCTTCGGGCGCTTTCGCGGCCGAGTACGGCCGCGAGACTCCGCGGCGGCATTCGCTTCCGAGAGGTTCACTGCTCCGGGGCGCGGGTTTTCACGAGGTGCCACATTCCCCGCAGCGGGTTCTTTGCCCGGCGGCAATGCTCCTCCGCGGTTGGGTTTCTTGCCGGAAGGGCACGCACCTCCGCGCCGGGGTTTCGTTCACGCAGGGCGCGCTTCTTCCCGTGGAGGCGGATCTTGCGGTGGCTACAATGCGGCCGGCTTCGATGCCCAGACTGCACGTGAACATCGATCACGTCGCCACCGTGCGCCAGGCCCGCCGCGGGCGGGAGCCGGATCCGGTGGACTGGGCGCTGCGGGCGGAGCAGGCCGGGGCGCACGGGATCACCTGCCACCTGCGCAAGGACCGCCGGCACATCCAGGACGAGGACGTGCGCCGGCTGCGCGCCGAGGTGACGACGCTCCTGAACCTCGAGTCGAGCCTGGACGAGGAGATGATCGAGATCGCGCTCGAGAGCGGCGCCGACGAGGTTTGCCTCGTGCCGGAGCACCGCCAGGAGATCACGACCGAGGGCGGGCTGGACGTGGTGGCCGAGCGCGGGCGGCTGGAGCGCGAGCTGCCGCGGCTCGCCGAGCGCGGGATCCTGGCGAGCCTCTTCGTCGATCCGGAGCCGCGCCAGATCGAGGCGGCGGCGGCACTGGGCGCGCCCTTCGTCGAGCTGCACACCGGACGCTACGCGAACGCCGAGCTGGCCGAGCGAGCGCGCGAGCTCGAGCGGCTGCGCGACGCCGCGCGGCGGGCCCACGGGCTGGGGCTGCGCGTCAACGCCGGCCACGGGCTCGACCTGGTCAACGTCGGCGCCGTTGCTAGGCTGCCGTACGTCGAGGAGCTGAACATCGGGCACGCCATCGTCTCGCGATCGCTCAGCGTGGGCGTCGAGACGGCGATCCGCGAGATGCTCGACAGGATCAAGGCTCCGGGAGACGCCGGATGAAGTGCCCCTTCAGCGGCAGCTACGTCGCGCTGCCGACACCCTTCCGCGGCGACGCAGTGGATCTGGAGTCCTTCCGCGCCCTGATCGACTTCCACGTCGAGCGCCGGAGCGACGGCTTGGTCGCCGTCGGCACCTCGGGCGAGGCGGCGACGCTCAGCGACTACGAGCGGCGCAGCGTGATCGAAGCGGCGGTCGAGCACTCCGCCGGCCGGCTGCCGGTCATCGCGGGCGTGGGCACGAACTCGACGCGCGTCACGCTGGAGCTCGCACGCTTCGCCGAGAAGGCCGGCGCGGACGGCGCGCTGGCGGTCACGCCCTACTACAACAAGCCGACTCCGAAGGGGTTGCTGGGCCACTACGGCGCATTGGCGGAGGCCTGCGCCCTGCCGATCGTGCTCTACAACGTGCCCTCGCGCACCGGCTGCGACCTGAAGCCGGCGACGGTCGCCGAGCTGAGGCGCAGGCACGCGAACGTCGTCGCGATCAAGGAGGCGTCGAACTCGGTCGGGCGCGCGCGCGAGCTGCTCGCGATCTCGGACATCGCGCTGATCGCGGGCGAGGACGGCCTGATCGCGGAGCTCATGTCGCTCGGCGCCGCGGGCGTGATCGGCGTCGTCGCGAACATCGCGCCGAGCGAGGTGGCGGAGCTGTGCCGCGTCGCGAGGCCCGGAGGCGACGCGGCGCGCACGGCCGAGCTCGTCGCCTGGCTGTCGCCGCTGGTCAGGGACCTCTTCATCGAGTCGAACCCGATCCCGATGAAGGCGGCGCTGGCGGCCATGGGTCTGTGCAGCGAGGAGGTCCGGCTGCCGCTGGCGACGCTCGAGGACGCGAGCCGCGAGCGGCTGCTGGCGACCCTGCACGAGGCGGGCCTGGTCTGAGGCGCGCTCGGCGCCCACCGAGCGCATCAGGAGCAGATCGCGATCTCGAGTGCGTCGGTGAAGCCCGAGCCGAAGGACGCGGCGGGGTCACGGTACCAGTACTCGAGCCAGACCTTGGTCCCGGGCCCGAGCGCCGGATCGCTACCGGACTGGATCAAGGCGTTGAAGTCCAGCGAGAAACGTCCCGAGCAGTCGTCGGGTGGCGGGTTGCCCTGCGAGGACTGCACGGGCGTGCGGGTGATCGGCGGCTTGACGCAGAGCAGACCGCCCTGGAACGGTGCCGAGGCCGGGCCGCTGGTGCCGTAGAAGAGGATCCCGCTCTTCTGGTTGATCACTTGGACCGCTCCGACCAGGAACGGCGCCGGCGCACTGGCGGATGGAGCCCCGACGAAGGTGATCGCCGGGGTGCAGCCCTGCGAGTTGACCTTGGCGGCGCAGTAGACCCGGGGCGCGAGCGGCACGCTCGACCACACCGTGACTTCACCCTTCTCCGGCGCGTTGGCGATCGGATCGCCGACGGCGATCTCCGCTCGGCCGTCTCCGTCGAGGTCGCCGATCCCGTCTACGGCCACTACGTTGATCCCATCCAGCGCGTAGATCAGCAGGCTGCTGGCGCCGGAGTAGACGAGCACCTTGCTGGCTCCCCCGGAGTTCACAAGGACGACGTCCGGGACGCCGTCGCCGTCGACATCCCCTGCGCCGGCCACGGCGGAGCCCAGGCGGCTGCCCGGGAAGCTGCCGAAGAACGCGTGGAGGACGCTTCCGTCCAACCCGGAGTAGACGCGCGCCGCACCGGCGCTGGAGCCCGCGGTGCCGTCCCCCGGCGCGCCGACGAGCAGGTCGGCGCGTCCGTCGCCGTTGACGTCGCCCGCGCCGGCGACGGCCCTGCCCAGATGGTCGCCGGCTGCGGAACCCGAGAACTCGTGGATGACGTTGCCGGTGGCGCCCGCGTAGACGCGCGCCAAGCCCCCGTCGAGCGCGACCTGGTCGGAGCGATACGCCCCCACGATCAGGTCCGATCGCCCGTCCCCGTCGACGTCGCCCGCGCCGGCAACGGCGGTGCCCAGGGCGTCTCCCGGAAAGTCGCCGTTGAACTGGTGGATCAGCGCCCCGGTCGCCCCTGAGAAGACGCGTGCATAGCCCGGGCCGGGGTTGGAGGTCGCTGTCTGAGGGGCGCCGACGATGACGTCGGCCCGTCCATCCCCGTCGACGTCCCCGGCGCCGGCGACCGAGTATCCGAGCTGATCGTGCGCCGCCGAGCCCGGGAAGACGAAGAGGATCGCTCCCGTCTTGCCCGACCACACCGTGGCCGAGCCCGTGTTCATGGATCCGGAGAGCTGGCCCACGATCAGGTCGGCGTGGCCGTCGCCGTCCACGTCGCCGGCGATGGCGCAGCTGGCGAACTGGGGAGCCGGAAGGGTGAGCAGGAGCAGGCCCGTCGCGCCCGAATAGACCTCGGCCCGGCCCACCTGGCCGTAGCCCAGCGCGCCGACGATGAAGTCGCCTACCCCATCGCCGTCGACGTCGCCTCCGCCGCCGACGGAGATGCCGAGGAAGTCGGAGGACGCCGTGCCCTCGACCTGATGGACGAGACACTGCGCGGGCGACGGGCGTGGGAGCCCTCCCACCGCGAGCAGGACCGCCGCTGCGAGCGGAAGACTTTGGATCCGGGGTCTGAGCATCGGGGCACCTCCTTCTGGACCGCGCGCTCCACGGACCGGCACCTCAACTGCCGAGGACCGGCCGGAGCCGATCCTCCGATCCTACCCGTCCGGGCATGGGTCTGCCCGCGGCGCGGCTGCTGGCCGGCGCCTAGGCCCGCGTCGGGTGGGGTACAGGGGCCGTCCTCGGAG
>DATKBQ010000609.1:0-3018 GCA_035546375.1 Planctomycetota bacterium
GCAAGTTCCCCTGAGGTTTGCCGCTCTGGTCGAAGCGACGTGCGAAGACCCCCCGCTCGCCGGGTTGACCGCGCGCGCGGCGCCACGCGAGCACGAAGCCGCCGCGCGGATCGAGCGCGAGCGCCGGCTGGTCGGGACGGCCGCCGCGCTGCACGTCGGGGCCGAACTCGACCCAGGCGTACGTCGTTCCGGTCCCGGATCGACGTGGCTCTCGCTCGATCGTTGCGATAGCGAAGGAGACCAAGGCCACCCCCGCGAGGGTCGCCAAGGCGAGCCAACGACCCGGATGGCCACAGGAGGCTGATGCGCGAGAAAGCCGCATGACGCTGGCGAGGGGGGAAAGAGTTCCGGGCGGCCGAGCAGCAGGCCGACCCGAGAGCGTCAATCCGTCGAGCTCGAGAAGGCCTGGGTCGAAGGCGTCTCGACCGCTGCCTGAGATCCGCCACCGACCGACTGGAAGCTGGGCCCGACATGGCTGGCCTGGGCGCGGACGGCTTCTCCCGACGTCGGGAAACGGAGCGGGAGGGAGAGCAGCAAGGTGGGACGCATGGTGATGATCTCCGCTGCGGAGGGGGGGGACCCGCGGACCTTAACGAACGGTAAGAATCCTAACCCCGTTCCCGCTCAGCGGGGGGGCAATCCCCAGGGCTGGCACTCAGCCGGCTCGCGCCAGCGTCGAGCGAGCCAGGTCGGCCATGGCCTCGATCCAGCGCGGATGGTCGTTCAGGCAAGGGACCAGGCGCAGCTCCTCCCCGCCGGCGGCCAGGAAAGCCTCGCGCAGGAGCCGGCCGATCTCGTCCAGGGTCTCGAGGCAGTCGGCGACGAACCCCGGGCAGGCGACGAGCACCCGCGGGTGCCGCGCGGCCATGGCCGGCACGGCCTCGGCCGCGTAGGGCTGGAGCCAGGGCTCGCGGCCGAAGCGCGACTGGTACACCAGCGTCCACTCCGCCTCGGCGAGGCCCAGCCGCGCGGCGAGCGCCCGCGCCGTGGCCTCGCAGTGGTCGCGGTAGGGATCGCCGCGCTCCACATAGCGCAGCGGCAGGCCGTGGACGCTGACCACGTGCTGATCGAAGCGCTCACCGGCGGCCGCCTCGCGCACGCGCTCGGCGAGCGCCTCGACGTAGCCTGCGTGCTCGAAGTAGGGCGCGGCGGCGACCATGCGCGGCTCGGGCCGCAGGCTCAGGGCGGCGCGGCAAGCCTCCAGCTCGAGCGAGCCGGTCGTCGAGCGGCTGGACTGGGGAAACGCGCCGAGCAGCACGATCTCGCGGCACCCCGCCCGGTGCAGCTCCTCGAGCGCGCCCTGGAGCGACGGCCGGCCGTAGCGCATGCCCAGCGCGACCCGCCAGCCGGATCCCAGCTCGCGCTCGAGCAGCTCGCGCTGGCGGCGCGAGATCGCGACCAGCGGCGAGCCTTCGCTCGTCCAAACCTCGCGGTAGAGGCGCGCGCTCGAGCGCGAACGCAGCGGCAGGACGATCGCGTTGCGCACCAGCCACCACAGGAGCCTGTTCGCATCGACGACCAGCGGGTCGGAGAGGAACTCCGCCAGGTAGCGCCGCACCGCGCGCGGCGTCGGCGCATCGGGGGAGCCGAGGTTGACCAGGGCTACGCCCTTCGGCGTATCCACGCCCGACCGAGTGCTTCGTCCCACGTCCATGCGCGTCCTGTGCGCGGGGATGTTAGTCCCTCCCGTGGGCGACAACGCGGCCCTTCCGGCGCTCCAGCGATCGGCAGCGCCATCCGATCTCGCCTGCGGCGCGGGAGGCTGGGCTCGCGGGCCGAGAGCGGGGATCCGGCCGTGACAGTCCCATGACACTTCCTCCAGCGCGAAACCCTACATTCGCGCCCATGGAACGCATCGCCTGCGCCGGCATCTCGCTGCACGAGACCGACGTCGAGGGCCTCGGGAGGCTCGTTCGGCCCGCGCCTGCGGAGGAAGCTCGCTTCCTCGGCCGGCTCGCGGACGGGCTCGCCGCCTCCGAGACCGTGCTGATCGCGACCTGCAACCGAGTCGAGGTCGTCTTCGCGCGAGAGGAAGGCCACCTCCCCTGCCGCGCCGACCTCGACCTGGTCGCGGGCGAGCTCGGCCTCGCGGCGGACGATCCGCTGCGCGCGAGCTTGCACCTCCACACCGGACGCGACGCCGCGCGCCATCTCTTCCGCATCGCCTGCTCGCTCGACTCGCTGGTGGTCGGCGAGGACCAGATCCTGGCGCAGGTGCGCGAGGCCTTCGCGCGATCGGAAGCGCTCGCGCTCGCCGGACGGCTCCTCGGCCCGCTCTTCGAGTGCGCCTTCCAGCTCGGCAAGCAGGTGCGCACCGAGACCGAGCTCTCGCGCCACCCGGTCTCGGTGGTCTCGATCGGCGTCGCCTGGCTCGCCGAGCGCTGGCGGTCCGGGAGCGACGGGCGCGCCCCTCGCGTGGCCGTCATCGGCTCCGGCCACATGGGCGCCCTCGTGGCGCGCAGCCTGCCCGAAGCGCGGGTCGGCGAGACCCTGTTCGTCAACCGCAGCCTCGCCGCGGCGCAGGCCCTGGCCGGCGAGCACGGCGGGCGCGCGGTCGCGCTCGAAGAGTTCCGCTGCGCCGAGCACGCGGTGGACGCCATCGTCTCTTGCACCGCCGCCCCCGGCTTCGTCCTCGATGCCGCCACCCTGCGCGCCCTCGCGCGGCGGACGCCATCCGGCCGGCCGCTCCTGGCCGTCGACCTGGCCCTGCCGCGCGACCTGGAGCCGATCGCCGACCCCTCCGTCGAGCGGATCGATCTCGATGCGCTGCGCGGCGTCGCGGAGCGCAACCGCGCGCTGCGCTCCGCGGCGGCGGCCGAGGCCGAGGCGCTGGTCGAGCGCAAGCTCGAAGGCTACGCGCGCCGTGCTTCGGAGAAGACGCTCGCGCGCGCGCTGGCGGAGCTGAGCGAGGAGTCCTCCGAGGTCCTCGAGCGCGAGCTGTCGCAGCTCTTCAGCGGCCGGCTCGCGCACCTGGGTGACGAGGACCGCCGCGCGGTCGAGCGCTGGGCGCGGGCCGCC
>DATKBQ010000610.1:0-2602 GCA_035546375.1 Planctomycetota bacterium
CACGCGCGGCGGCGGCCTCGAGCCGTCGGGCGCCGCCGAGGGTGGCGGAGCAGGCTCCGGCGAGGCCGGCGCCGCGCGCGCGGAACGCCCCGGACCGTGAACGCCGACGTCTCCGCCCCGCCCGCGAGCGTCGCCGAGCTGGAGCGCGTGTCGCGGACCTACCGCATGGGATCGACCCTGGTCCATGCGCTCGAGGATTTTTCCTTCCGCTTCCGCGAGGGCGAGTACTGGGCGGTGATGGGCAGCTCGGGCTCCGGCAAGTCGACCCTGCTCAACATCCTGGGCTGCCTCGACCGGCCGACGGCCGGCACGTACCGCGTGCGCGGCGAGGACACGAGCCGGCTCGACGACGACGCGCTCTCCGAGGTGCGCAGCCGCCACCTCGGATTCGTCTTCCAGTCCTACAACCTGATCCCGCAGCTCAACGTGCTCGAGAACATCCTCGTGCCGCTCTTCTACCAGGACGAGCCGCCGCGGGACGGCGAGGATCGGGCGCGGGCCCTGGCCGACCGCGTGGGACTGGGGAACCGGCTCGAGCACAAGCCCCCCGAGCTCTCCGGCGGCCAGCAGCAGCGCGTCGCGATCGCGCGCGCCCTGGTCAACGACCCCGCCCTGGTCCTGGCCGACGAGGCGACCGGCAACCTCGACAGCCAGACCGCGCTCGAGATCCTGGACCTCTTCGACGAGCTGCACGCCGAGGGCAAGACCCTGATCCTGGTGACCCACGAGCCCGAGGTCGGCGAGCGCGCCGACCACGTTATGCGCCTCAAGGACGGCCGCATCGAGGAGGTGCGCGACAACCGGAGCTCGAAGCCCGCGCGCCCGGAGGCCCGGCGGTGAGGCCGCCCTCGCTCCTGCGCACGGTCCGCCTGGGCGTCAGCAGCCTGATGCTGCACAAGCTGCGCAGCATGCTGACCACGCTCGGCGTGCTCTTCGGCGTCAGCTCGGTGATCGCCATGCTGGCGATCGGCGAGGGCGCCAGCGAGACGGCGCAGGAGCAGATCCGCCAGCTCGGCAGCCAGAACGTGATCCTGCGCAGCGTCAAGCCGCGCGAGGACTTCGCCTCGAACCAGCAGACGCGGGTGAGCACCTACGGGCTGACCGACGAGGACCTGCGCCGGATCCAGGACACCTTCCCGGGCGTGGCGCGCGTCGTGCCGGTGCGCGAGATCTTCGAGGAGGTGCGCCGCGGCGAGCGCGCCATGAACCCGCGCGTCCTGGCCACCCTGCCGGTCTACACCCAGGTGACAGGACGGGTCGTCGACCACGGCCGCTTCCTCACCGACGAGGACGAGCGCAACGTCGCCAACGTGTGCGTCTTGTCCGACGAGGTCGGCCGCTACCTGTTCCCGTTCGAGTCGCCGCTCGGCGAGCGCATCAAGATCGGCGCCGACTACTACACGGTGGTCGGCACGATGCTCTCCCGCGCGCAGATCAAGGACGACTCCTCGCCGGCGGGCCAGTCGACGGCGGAGGTCTTCATCCCGCTCGAGACCGGCAAGAAATGGTACGGCAACATGCAGGTCAAGATCCGCTCCGGCTCGCGCGAGATGGAGGAGGTCGACCTGCACGAGGTGATCGTCGAGGTCGACGCCCCCGAGCACGTGCCGCTGGTGGCCGACGCCGCGCGCGAGATGCTGAGCCGCAACCACAAGCAATCCGATTACGGGGTCAAGGTGCCGCTGGAGCTCCTGCTGCAGGCCGAGCGCACCAAGCGCATCTTCAACATCGTCCTGGGCTCGATCGCCAGCATCAGCCTGCTGGTCGGCGGCATCGGGATCATGAACGTGATGCTGGCCACGGTAACCGAGCGCACGCGCGAGATCGGGATCCGCCGCGCGCTGGGCGCCAAGCGCCGCCACATCGTCACCCAGTTCCTGGTCGAGACGGTGGTGCTCTCGGTCGGCGGCGGCCTGCTCGGGGTCGCCCTGGGCCTCTTGATCCCGGTGCTCGTGACCCGCTGGTCCGAGATGCGCACGATCGTCACCCCGACCGCGCCGATGATCGCCTTCGCGATCTCGGCCGGGATCGGCGTGGTCTTCGGCCTCTACCCGGCCTGGCGCGCCGCGCACATGGACCCGGTCGAGGCCCTGCGGCACGAGTAGCGCGGCCTTCGCAGCACCCATGAACGCATCCGTCCCCGGAGGTCCGCCCATGCTCGTCGCTCTCAGCGCCTGCGTCCTCGCCATGTCACCCGCCGGGCCCGCTGCCCAGGAAGCAGAGGCGGATCGCCCGCTCGAGACGCGCGTCCGGCGGGCCGCCCTGTTCAAGAACGGCCTGGCCTTCGTCGTGCGCGAGGCCAGCGTGGCTCCCGGCGCCCGGCGCGCGCGGCTCGACGCGCTGCCGGTGCCGGTGCACGGCACCTTCTGGCTCGCGGCGGACCCGGCGAAGCTGGCGATCGGTCCGGCGGTCGCGCGGCGCGACGAGCTGACCGAGCGCGTTCCCGCGGCCACGATCGAGCAGATCCTGCGCGCGAACGTCGGGCGAGCGGTAACGCTCGTGCTCGATGGGGGAGAGGCCCTTGCCGGCAAGATCGTCGCGGTCCCCGAGGTCCAGCCCGAGCCCCTGCCCTACCAGCCCGCTCGGAGCTACGTGCCTCCAT
>DATKBQ010000611.1:0-2345 GCA_035546375.1 Planctomycetota bacterium
GCTTTTCCCTCTCGGCGAGGTCGAGCGCGCGTTCGCGGCGCTGGATGCGGCGCGGCGCCTCGACCCCGCCAGCGCGGAGGTGGAGGCCGCCTCGGCCGAGGCTTGCATCGCCATCGGACGCATCGACCTCGCCCGCCGGCACTTCGAGCGGCTCTGCGAGCTGCTCCCCGGCCGCTGGCAGCCTTGGGCCGACCTCCACCAAGTGTGCCTGGACCTCGGCGACGCCGAGGGGGCGCGCGCCGCGCTGCAGGCCGCGCGGCGCCTGGCGCCCGGCGAGCCGCGCCTCGCGGAGCTGGCCCGCGCGTTCGAGGCCCGCGGGGAGCGCTAGTGCGGCGGCGGAGCTCGTTGGCCGGATTCGCCGCGGCGGCCGCGATCCTCGCGCTCGGCTGCTCGCGCGCAACGGAGTCGCAGCGAGACAGCGCGTCCGGGAACGAATCGCCGGGTGAACCCTGGTTCGTGGAGGACGCGCGCGCCTCGGGCCTGGAGTTCACCTACCGCTCCGGCGCGGCCGGGCGCTGGCTCTTCCCGGAGATCATGGGCGGCGGCGTGGGGCTCCTGGACTTCGACGGCGACGGCTGGCTCGACGTGTACCTGGTGCAGGGCGGCAGCCTCGAGCCCGGAGCGGAGCCGAACCCGCCCAACCGGCTCTACCGCAACCGGGGCGACGGCGGCTTCGACGACGTCACCGAGGTCTCGGGCGCCGGCGACCGCGGCTACGGCATGGGCTGCGCCTGCGGCGACTACGACGGCGACGGCGACGTCGACCTGTACGTGACCAACGTCGGGCCCAACGTGCTCCTGCGCAACGAAGGCGATGGGACCTTCCGCGACGTCAGCGCCGAGGCGGGCGTGGCGGACCCTTCGTGGGGCGCGAGCGCAGTCTTCTTCGACGCCGACGCCGATGGGGACCTCGACTTGTTCGTCGTCAACTACGTGCGCTGGTCGATCGCGAGCGAGCTCGACTGCCGCGGCCTGGACGGCGAGCGCGACTACTGCCAGCCGAACGCCTACGGCGCGCCGGCTCCCGACACCTTCTACCGCAACGACGGGAACGGGAGCTTCCGCGACGCGACGGCGGAGGCCGGCTTCGCGGCCGCCTACGGCAACGGCCTCGGCGTCGCCTGCTCCGACTTCGACGGCGACGGCCGGGTCGACGTGTACGTCGCGAACGACATGATGGCGAACCAGCTCTGGATCCAAGGGGCCGACGGGCGCTTCGCCGACCGCGCGCTCGAGCTGGGCTGCGCGCTCTCGGGCACCGGCTTCCCGGAGTCGGGGATGGGCGTGCAAGCGGCGCGGATCGGCCCGGAGGGCGCGTCGCAGATCTGCGTGAGCCACATGCGCCGCCAGACGCACACCTGGTACGCCTGGCGCGGCGGGCGCTTCGAGGACGCGACGGCCGAGCTCGGCCTCGCGCTGCCGAGCCTGCCGTTCACCGGCTTCGGCCTGGGGATCGCCGACTTCGACGGCGACGGCCGGCTCGACCTGTACGTGGCCGACGGCCGCGTCCTGCGCGAGGCGCCTTTCCCCGATCCGGGCGACCCGTACGCCGAACAGGACCAGCTCTTCCGCGGCACGCCGGGCGGGCGGTTCGCGGAGGTGATGCCGCGCGGCGGCATCGAAGGAGCTCGCGCGGCCAGCTCGCGCGGCGCGGCCTTCGGAGACCTGGACAACGACGGCGACGTCGACCTGGTGGTCGTCGACCGCGACGGGCCGTGCCGGCTGCTCCGCAACCGCCTGGGCTCCACCTCGGGCTGGATCGCCTTCCGCGTGCTCGACGAGCGCGGCGGGGACGCGATCGGCGCCCGCGTGCGCCTCGAGGCGGCGGGGAGCGTGCAGTGGCGCGAGGTGGCGCCCGCCGCGTCGTACCTCTCGAGCAACGACCCGCGGGTGCACTTCGGGCTGGGCCGCGCCGGTCGCGCGGACTCGGTGGAGGTGCACTGGCCCGGGGGCGCGATCGAGCGCTTCGGGAGCCTCGCCGCGGGCCGCCTGCACGAGCTGCGCCGCGGGGGCGGAGGGTAGCGGGCGAACGCACGCAGGCCCCGCTCCGCAATAGGGTGCTTGGAAGGCGCGCTCCCAGAGAGTGCAATGGCCCCGTGCCCGAGCCCCTGAAGCCCTCGATCCTCGAGCGCAGGCCGGTGCGCCCCGAGTTCCAGCGCGGGCTCCTGGGACGCTACTGGCGCTTCGTCTCCCAGGACATCTGGGCGGTCGACCTGCGCGCGCTGCCGCGCATCCGAGCGGCGATCTACCGCCTCGTCCGGATCATTTTCCTGACCGCGCGCAGCTTCGTCCGCGACAACTGCTTCTTCCGCGCGGCGGCGCTGACCTACATCACGGTGCTCTCG
>DATKBQ010000612.1:0-2376 GCA_035546375.1 Planctomycetota bacterium
GCTGCCGCTCGCGGTCGGTCCCGAGGGCCGGTTCACCTGCGCCGTCGGCCCGGTCGCGCCGGGCACCTTCTTCAAGGACGCCGATGCGCCGCTGCTCGCCGACCTCGCCGCGCGCGGGCTCGTCTTCCACCTCGCGCGCGAGCCGCACAGCTACCCGCACTGCTGGCGCTGCGACACGCCGCTCTTCTACTTCCCCACGCCCGCCTGGTACATCGCGACGACGCGCTACCGCGAGCGCATGGTCGAGGAGAACGAGCGCGTGCGCTGGGTTCCGCCGGAGGCCGGCGAGAAGCGCTTCGGCGAGTGGCTCGCGAACAACGTCGACTGGAACATCTCGCGCGATCGCTACTGGGGCACGCCGCTGCCCTTCTGGGTCTGCGAGCGCTGCGATCGCATCGAGGCCGTCGCGAGCGCGCGCGAGCTCGAGGCGCGCGCCGGCTCGCTGCCCGCGGACTTCGACCACCACAAGCCCTCGGTCGACCAGGTGACCTTCGCCTGCGACGCCTGCGGCGGCCCGATGCGCCGGACCGGGGCCGTGCTCGACTGCTGGTTCGACTCGGGGGCGATGCCGTTCGGCCAGCACGGCTGGCCGCACCGCGAGAAGAGCCGCGCGGCGCTGCGTGAGCAGTTCCCGGCCGACTACATCTGCGAGGGCCGCGACCAGACCCGCGGCTGGTTCTACACCCTGCACGCCATCGGCACGTTCGTCGCCGACCGCGAGGGCCTGGCCGGGCCGCCCTACCGCACCTGCCTGGTCAACGGCCTGGTCCTGGACAAGGACGGCGTGAAGATGTCGAAGCGCCTGGGGAACGTCGTCGATCCCTGGGCCGTGCTCGAGCGCCACGGCGCGGACGCGCTGCGCTGGTACCTCCTCGCCGGCGCGGCGCCCTGGCTCGCCAAGCGCTTCGACTCCGCGGCCATCGGCGAGGTGCGCCGGCGCTTCGTCTCGACGCTCGTCAACTCCTACGGGTTCTTCCGCGAGTACGCGCGGCTCGACGCCTTCGATCCCCGCTCGCGCGCCGTGCCTCCGCCGGCCGATCGGCCCGAGATCGACCGCTGGCTCGTCTCGCGCACCCAGAGCCTCTTGCACGAGACCCGCCGGCGGATGGCGGAGTACGACCTGACCGCCGCGGCGCGCGGCATCGAGGGCTTCGTCGTCGACGAGCTCTCCAACTGGTACATCCGCCGCAACCGGCGGCGGTTCTGGAAGGGTGGCGCCGGCGCCGACAAGCTGGCGGCGTTCGCGACGCTGCACGGGGCGCTCTCCTCGGTCGCTCTGCTCGCGGCGCCGCTCGCGCCGTTCCTGGCGGAGCTCCTGTGGCGGCGCCTCGAGCCGGAGCGCGGCTCGGTGCACGCCCAGCTCTGGCCGGAGCCGGACTCGGCGCGGATCGACCGCGAGCTGGAGGAGGCGATGGCGGTCGTCCGCGAGCTCGTCGCGCTGGGGCGCGCGCTCCGCGAGCGGCTGGCGATCCGCGTGCGCCAGCCGCTGCGCGCGCTGCACGTGCGTTCCTCGGACGAGGAGAGCCTGCGCCTGGTCGAGACGCCGTTCGCCAGCGCGCAGGTGCTCGACGAGCTGAACGTGAAGCGCCTGGGGAGCCTGGGCGCCGACGACGGCCGGCTCGTGCGCCTCTCGGCCAAGGCGAACTTCCGCACGCTCGGCCGCAGGCTCGGGCCGCGGATGAAGGCGGCGGCGGCCGCGATCGCCGCGCTGCCGGCCGAGGCGCTCGCCCGGCTGCGCGCGGGGGAGACGGTGGCGATCGAGGTCGAGGGCGAGCGCGTGGAGCTGGCGCCGGAGGACGTCCTGGTCGCCGTGGAGAGCCGGGCGGACTTCCCGGTGGAGACCGACGGCCGGTTCGTCGTGTGGCTGGACACCGATCTCGACGAGGAGTTGCTCTCCGAGGGCCTGGCGCGCGAGGTGGTCACGCGGGTCAACGCGCTGCGCAAGGAGAGCGGTCTGGCGGTCGAGGAACGCGTGCGGCTGCGCTTCCACACCGCCTCGGACGAGGTGCGCGCCGCCCTCGAGCGCCATGCCAGCTTGATCGCCGCCGAGACGCTGGCGGTGGACACGCGAATCGCGGAGGAGCCCCTGGACGGGGAGCCGTCGGGGCGCTTCGACCTCGGTCAGGAGCGTGTCCTGGATTGCACGCTGGTCCGCGCCTAGCCGTTGGCCGCGCCGCCGGCCCGGCGGAGGCTCG
Organism: Planctomycetota bacterium; assembly: GCA_035546375.1. GTDB lineage: Bacteria > Planctomycetota > UBA1135 > UBA1135 > DATKBQ01. Next base: position 2,196 of record DATKBQ010000612.1, read on the forward strand.
CCGAGCGTTGTGCGATCGTGCGCGCGGTGCTAGCTTGACCCGCAAGGGGACCACCCTGGCGGCGCAGGTGATCCGACTCCAACCGCCGGAGCCTAACAAGTTCGACCTCGGGCCCTGTTCGACGGGTGCGCAGCGCGCATCTCGTGTTGGGCCCCCCTGAACCGCATGGTTCCGGGCAACG
>DATKBQ010000613.1:0-11906 GCA_035546375.1 Planctomycetota bacterium
AGGCGGCGCGGAGCTGCACACGGACCTGGACCTCCAGCTCGAGTTCGAAGCCCCGCGCGAGCTGTTCGCCGAGCCCTCCCGGATCCGCGGCGAGACCCCGCGCAGCCTGCTCGCGGCCGCCGACGTCGTCCTGCAGCGCGATCTGTTCCAGCGCTGGGGCTGCGGGCCCGAGCACGTGCGCGCCCTGCGCACGCTGCGCGAGCTGTTCCTGGGCGCCGGCCTGGTCCGCCACGCCGCGGCCGCGATCGAGCTGGGCCTGGCCTACGCCCCCGACGAGCCCGACCTCATCGCCGAATCCCTGCTGCTCGCGCCGATCGTCGACCTCGAGCAGTTCGCACTCGACGCCCATCACCTGATCGACCTCTCGCCCTCACAGGCCTATCGGCTCGGCAAGACCCTGGCGCAGCGCGGCCAAGTGGAGGCCGCGCGCCGCGTGCTCGAGCCCCTGGTCGAGCGCTTCCCCCAATCCTCCACCGCCTGGGCCGGCCTCGGGATCGTCTACGCCTCCCTGGGCCGAGAGGACCAGGCCAGGGAGGCCCTCGAGAAGGCGCGCGCGCTGGACCCCCTCGACGACCTGGCCCGCGGCGCCGGCGCGGTGATGGAGGCGGAGCAGAGGAACGCGGGCAAGTGACCACGCGCGGATCGAGCGCGTCCGCCGCCCGGCGGCGGGCGCCGTGATCGACGCGCAGGCGAACCTCCTCGGCCGAAGATGCGCGCCTTGCGTGCTAGAGAACCAACAGCCGGCGGGCCGACAGCGGTCGGGGCCGTGACACGCGAGTGCCGCCCGCTCACGAGTATCCGGAGCGGGACGGGACTATGGCCAGCGACGACTCGAGCGCGGCCAACTGCTGGCCGGCGAGCACGCGCTGTTGCGTGAACACGTTCGAACCTCGTGCACCGCATTCAGGCTCGCGCGAACCGCGTCACGCCTGAGGGCACGGTGGTCAAGGCTCCTGAAAAAAGCAAATTTCTGCCCAATCAAACTGCACGTGTGCTAGGATCCTGCGATGAGGCGACGAGCGAGGTCGAGCCAGGGCGAGCTACCCTTCAAGTCGCGCGGCGGCGCGAGGCCGGGCGCCGGCCGGAAGCCGCGGGGCGAACGTGCCTGCGTTTCGCACCACGGCCGGATCGCGTTCGCTAGAGCCCAGCCCGTGCACGTCACAGCGCGCTTGCGCGCGGGATTGCCAAGCCTGCGGCGCAAGAACGCCCACCGCGCGATCTTGAGCGCCTTCGAGGCCGGCGCCGAGCGGGACGGGTTCCGGCTCACGCAGTACTCGATCCAGTCGAACCACATCCATGTCCTGATCGAGGCACCCAACCGGGAGACGCTCTCGCGCGGGGTGCAAGGTCTCCTGATCCGGGTCGCGCGCGCGCTCAACCGGGCGTGGCCACGAAAGGGTTCCGTTTTTTCTGACCGGTACCATGACCGGATCCTGCGCTCGCCGAAGGAAGTCCGGAACGCGCTCGCCTACGTCCTGAACAACGCCAAGCGGCACGGGATCTTCGAGGCCGGCGTAGATCCGTTCACTTCGGGCCTGTGGTTCGACGGCTGGCGCGAGGCGAAGCCAAGCTTGGTTCCTTCGATCCTGCCGAAGGCTCGATCCTGGCTGCTCACCCTGGGCTGGCGCCGGTGGGGGCTGATCAGCCTGGACACGGTTCCCCGCGGCTGACGCCGGGCGCACGTCCGCCGCCGTGGAGCCGGCCAATTGCCGGCTGCGGAGCCTTGGGGATCACTTGACGAACGCGCGCAGTCGCCCGAGGCGTACGGCTCCGCCGCAGCGAGCCCCTTCCGCAGACTCGTAGTCCGCGACCAGGAACTCGACTCGGCCGTTGCCGTCGAGATCGCCTACGCGCACGGCGCGCTGTCCGTCCGTCCAGCTCGGCCGCAGGTCTTCAGCGAGGATCGCGCCGGAGCCGCCGCTCAGGATCCACCGTCGGCCCCCCACGCCGGTCATGAAGGTCTGCACGAGGACATCGGATCGTCCGTCGCCATCCAGGTCGCCCATCGAGCTGCAATGGATCTCACGCGCGTAACCTCCCGGCTCGAGTCTCATCTCCCGGAGGACCTCCCCTGTCTTGCCGGAAAGCCAACGCACCCAGATCGGCTCCTTGGGTTCCGGGCCGTCCGGACGGGTCGTCGGAGCGCCTCTCGCGACGATGAGGTCCAAGAAACCGTCACCGTCGGCATCGCCAGCCGACGCAGCGGACCAATTCCCATCGAGAATGGCACCCTCCACGAGCGGCAATCGCGTGCGAGCGGAGACGACCCAAAGACGATGGGGACTGCTTGCCATGCAAGCGATGTCCCGCCGGCCATCTCCATCGATGTCACCGGTCATCCCGAGCGCCCGGCCGGGCAGCGACGACAAGCGCTCGAAGGACTTGCCCGAGAAGAGACCGTGCTCGTCGATGAAATCTCCGCCAATAGCCAGATCGTCGATCCCGTCTTCGTCCAGGTCCTCGAGCGGAACGATCGTCTTCCCGAATGCTTCCCCTTTGAAGAATCCGCAGGATTCTGGAGGCACGGGTCCGGCACCAAGCTCGACCTTGCCTCCCCCATAGATCGTCGCGATCGGCGAACCCGTCCGGCCCGAATACACCGTGACGTAGCCCACGTACTCCTCGTATCGCCAGGCTCCGACTGCGAAGTCGCGGGTGCCGTCCCCGTCGAGATCGCCGAGCAACGCGATCGTGTCGCCGTAGGCGTCGCCGCAGTCCCCTTCCTTGTTCGTCCCGCAAACCTCGTAGAGCTCGGTCCCGTCCTTGCCGGAGATCACGCGGACGGCTCCTGGGCCGAAGCAGAAGGTGTAGGCACCGGTCATCTTCCCGAGAGCGAATTCTGGATGACCGTCCCCATTCACGTCGCCCAGGACGGCGAGTCCGATCCCCAGGTGATCCGACTCGGCTCCGGTCCAGGTCCTGACGGTCTCGAAGATCGACCACTCCGCCGCGGGTGCATCGGCCTGCGGCACGGCGTCGGGAACGGGTGCTTGGCCAAGGAAGAGGGCAAGGATGGAGACCGCGTGGAGCCTTGACTCCCCCCGTGCCGACCCACGTCCCACCCCCATGCCGGGATCCATGCATCCGTCCTCGTCCACGGGCACTTATCGCAGCAGCTCGAAGCGTCACTGCGGATCCTGATCGCCGCCGCCGCGAACAGCGTCGGCGCGCTCACCCCCCCGCGCGCGGGGCCGCGGCCGGGATGCTGAAGCTGAAGGTGCTGCCCTCGCCCGGCTGGGACTCGAACCAGATTCGGCCCCCGTGGCGCTCGACGATCTTGCGGCAGATCGCCAGGCCGATGCCGCTGCCCGGGAAGTCTTCGCGCGAGTTCAGGCGCTGGAACATCTGGAAGATCCGCTCGTGGTACTCGGGCTCGATGCCGATCCCGTTGTCGCGCACCGAGAAGATCCACTGGGCTCCGCTCAGGGCGGCCTCGATGTGGACGCAAGGCGCCGTGCCGCGGCAGAACTTGATCGCGTTGGCGAGCAGGTTCTGGAACACCTGGGTGAGCTGGGGCAGGTCGGCGGGCACGGTCGGCATGGCGCCGTGGGTCACCTCGGCGCCGCTCTCGGCGACCGCCAACCTCAGGTTCGCGAGCGCCTCCTGCAGGGCTCGCCCCGAGTCGGTCGGCAGCAGCGGCCGCGCCGAGCTGCCCGCGCGCGAGTAGGCGAGCAGGTCGCGGATCAGGCGCTGCATGCGCGTGGCCCCGTCGACCGCGAACTCGATGAACTCGTCGGCCTTGGGGTCGAGCCGCCCGCGGTAGCGCCGGGCGAGCAGCTGCGTGTAGCTCACCACCATGCGCAGCGGCTCCTGGAGGTCGTGGGAGGCGACGTAGGCGAACTGCTCCAGCTCCGCGTTCGTGCTGGCCAGCTCGCGAGCGTGCCTCGAGAGCTCCTCGGCGGCGCGCTTCTGGTCGTCGATGTCGGTGTAGGTGCCGAACCAGCGCACGATCGCGCCGCTGCGACCGCGCATGGGCAAGGCGCGAGCGAGGTGCCAGCGCCACTCCCCATCGGCCGCGCGGCGCAGGCGGACCTCGCTCTCGAACGGCTGCCCCGCCCGGACCGCCTCCGCCCAGCCGGCGATGCAGCGTTCCGCGTCCTCGGGATGCAACGCCTGGCGCAGCCCGCCGGAGGGGCAGGACACCTCCTGCGTCAGGCCCGTGAACTCGAACCAGCGCCGGTTGTAGTAGTCGATCGCGCCTTCGGGATCCGCGGTCCAGACGATCTGCGGCACGAAGTCGGCCAGGAAGCGGTAGCGCTCCTCGCTCTCGAGCATCGCCTGGTAGAGCCGCGCGTTGTCCAGCGCGACCGCGGCCTGGGCGGCGATGCCGGCCACGAGCCGCTCGTGGCGATCCTCGAACACCCCGGGCTCCGGGTGGCCCAGGAAGATCCCGCCGAGGACCTCTCCCGAGCGCGACACGACCGGCACGGCCAAGTAGCTCTTCACCGCCAAGTGCCCCTCCGGCATCCCGCGGAAGGGCGGGTCGTGCCCGTAGCGCGGGTCGCGCGTGTCGTCGTCGCTGCGCAGCCCGCCTTCTGCGCGGAAGGCGCCGTAGCTCGCACCGGTCAGCTCCCTCGCCGCCTCGGTCACCGAGTTCATCAGCCGGTCGGGATCGAGCTCCGCCGACAGCGCGATCCCGATGCGGTTCTGGATCTCGAGCACGCGCGCCTGCTCGCTCAGCTCGCGCTGCGAGCGCGCCAGCTCCCGGGCGGCCACCTCGGCGCGCACCCGCGCGCGACCCTCGGACAGGGTCGAGACGAACAGGGCCAGGCTGATGGCGATGCCGGCCACGAGGAACGGCAGCACCATCCAGCGGCCCGAGGCGCGCTCGAAGTTCGGGCTCGTGCGCACCTGCAGGCTCCAGCGCCGGCCGACGGCGTCGAAGGCCGCCGAGCTCTCCAGCCGCGGCCGATAGCCCGCCGGCGCGAGGTCCTCGGCGCGCGAGGGATACAGCCGCGCCGCGGGTTCCTGTTTCTCTCCGTCGTAGACCACGGGCAGGACCCTCGGCCGCGCTTCGTGCGCGATGATCCCCTCGAAGAAGTCGTCGGCGCGGAAGGGGCTGTAGACGAAGCCCAAGAGCTCGCGCCGGCGCTCATCCACCGTCTCCGGCGTCCGCCCGGCGCGGTACACGGGAACGTAGATCAGGAAGCCGGCCTGCTGGCGCGGCTCGGCCGCCTCCTGCACGAGCTTCACGCGGCCCGAGGCGGCGGGCCGCCCGCTGTCGCGGGCGCGGTCCATCGCCTCGCGGTGGGTCTCGTCGGAGTGCATGTTGTAGCCGATCGCCTTGCGGTTGAGCTCGCTCAGCGGCTCGAGGTACACGGTCGCGTGCAGCTCCTCGCTCGTCGCTCCGGGCCAGACGTGGAAATCCTCGATGCCTTGGGCGACCATGCGCTCGACGAGCCCCGCCCGGTCGGCGGGGTCGACGCGCAGCGAGACGCCGATGCCCAAGATCCCCGGGTAGCTCGACCTGAGGTCCATGCCGGAGACGAAGTCGTGGAATTCCTGACGCGTCACGTCACCCGACTCGACCGCGAAGAGGCCGGCGCTGCTGCGCAGGAGCGCGACGCAGGTGTTGAGCTGGTCGCGGACCCGGTAGCCGAGCGAGGTGCTCGCCGCCTGGAAGCGCTCCAGGTCCTTCGCCTGCACGGCGTAGGAGAAGAGGTACGTGCTGACCCCCGTCAGGAGCAGTCCCGACACCAGCACGAGCCCCGCCGTGCGCTGCGCGGGATTCCGCGGGAGCGTGAACCTGCCGTCGTTGGAAGCCATCCGCCGTTCGCTGCCTCGAAGGGAGGCGGCCCAGGGTGAAGTCTAGTTCAGAACGGGCTGGCTTCCCTCGGGGCGGCCCCGCGTTCCGCCCCGGGAACCGGGGAGCGACCGCTCCGCTCCCGCTCGCGCGCTCGTTCCCGATCCGACCGTGGCCCTTCAACGCCTCCCGATCGGCCGGAGCCTGACGTTCGCGAAGCGAACGGTCATTCCCATGCCGGCGTGGAGCTGGAACCCGATCGAGCCCGCGCGGTGCGCGCCGTCCTTGGCCTCGGAGGTCGCGATGCCGTTGATCTCGAGGCGATGGGAGTCGCCGACCACCGTGACGACGTAGTGGTTCCAGCCGGCGGGCTCCACGGCCGAGCGCCACGCCTCGTCGGCCGCACGCGCGAGGATTCCCCGGCCGTCGGTAGCGAAGAGCGAGCCCCACCAGAGCTCGCCGACGTCGGCCTGGTAGCCGATCGGATCGGGGCCGGACGGCGCGGGCCGCGAGCGGTACTGCAGGCCGCTGTTGCCGGCCCCACCGTCGAGCCGCACGTCGAGCTCGATCTCGAAGTCCGCCCAGCTCGCGCGCGAGAGCAGGTAGCCGTTCTCTTCCAGGGCGCTCGCGCGGCCGACGAGCACGTCGCGCTGCAGCCGCCAGAGGTCCGGATCGCCATCCCATGCGCTGCGCTGATCGCCCTCGAAAAGCGGGATCCAATCGGCGCCTTCGTCCGCCGCGTCATTCGCCGGCTCGAGGCACGCCAAGAGGTCCTTGAGCTCCTCCAGGGTCAGCGCCGCGAGCAACCCCTCCGGCATCATCGAGGTGCGCGACGGGCGCGTCTCGGCGACCTCGGCCAGCGCGATGCGCTCGCGCGAGCCGTCGGCCAGCAGGAGCTCGATCGATCCCTCGTCCTGGAGGACGAGGCGTCCCTCGAGGCGCTCCTCCGAGCGGGTCTCGACCACGGTGGTGCGGTACTCCTCGGCGATCGCGCGCGAGGGGAAGACGATCGCCTCGAGCAGGGCTCGGCGGTCGAAGCGGCTCGCGGCGCCGGTGAGGTCGGGTCCCCAGCCGCCGCTCGGCGTTGCCTGGATGCCTTCGAGGGCATGGCACGAGCCGCAGGCGGCCTTCTCGAACACGCGCGCGCCGCGCGCGCGGGAGCCCGGCCGCGCCGCGCTGCGCTCGAGGAAGGCGAGCATGCGGTCGAAGCTCCACGCGGGTCGCAGCGCATCGTCGCCGGGCTCGGCGAAGCCCGGGAAGCGCTCCGCGCCCCAGCGCTCCCAGCGCGAGAGCTCGGCGCTCCAGCCGCCGTCGGCAGGTGCCGGCTGGTCGCGGCCCGCCCAGTGCTCGACGAGACTCAAGAGGAGCGGCCCGCGCTCCGGCCCGAGCCGCTTCGCCGCTTCGAGCGCCGCACGGAACGGCGCGGCGACGTCGGGCGCGCGCTCGATCGCGCACAGCGCGCCGGCGCAAGCCTCCGCCACGAGCGGCCTGGGCGAGGCGAGCCCGCCGACGAAGAGCGGCCAGTCGCGCGGCTCGCCGATCGCCGCGAGGGCAGCGAGGGACTCGTCGGCGAGCGGCCCCGGCTCGTTGCAGAGGCGGCGCAGGAAGACGGCCAGCGAAGGCGAACGCGCGCCCGCGAGAGTGCGGACCACGCGGATGCGCTCGGCTTCCAGGTGGGCAGGGGTTGCCGCTTCAAGGCTCGTCCAAGCCGCGTACAGCGGCGCGACGAGCGGCTCCACCTCCTCGGGCGGGCGAGCCTTCATGAAGTGCGCCAGCGTCGGAGCGCCGAGCACACCAGAGCGCGCGAGTGCGAGACGCTGCTCCGCGCCGAGGCGCCCCTCGACGCGCGCGCGCAGGGCATGGAGGTAGCCGCCGTAGCTCGCGCCGCCCTCCCAGGCCTCGGCCTCGTCCAGGAAGCCGAAGATGCGCCGCGCGCGCTCGGGCGTCCAGCCGGGATCGATGGCACTCAGGGCGTAGGCGAGGTCGAGCTTCGTCATGCGCGCGGTCTCGCGGTCCAGCGCATCGAGCAGCGCCGGCAACGCCGCCTCGGGAGCGCAGCGTGCCGCGAGGTGCGCCATGGCACGCAGGAGCTCCGGCGCGCGGTTGGGAAGCTCGCCGCAGAGCTCTTCGCCGAGCCAGCGCAGCTCGGACGCGCGAGACGGATCGGCCTCGATCCGGCGGGCGCACGTGCGCAGGAGATCCAGCGCGAGCTCCGGCTCGCCGAGCGCGCTCGGAAGGCTCGCGCGCAGGAGCTCGTCGAAGCCCGCGTCCGCGGACGCGCCCAGCTCGGCGAGCACGAGCGCCACCTCGAGCCGCACGCGCGGATCGGAGCGCAGGCTCGCTTCCAGCCGCTCGATGCCGCGAGCGCCCCTCGCGACCAGCGCCCAGCGCGCGGCATAGCGAACCCAGCGGTCGGCGTGGCCGAGCCGGCTCCACAGCGCGGCGTCGAGCGCGCCGCCCTCCAGATCGGAGCGCGCGAGCGCCTCGCACGCGCGGCGCACGAGCGCCGGATCGCCGTCGGCCAGGAGCGCCGCGAGCGGCTCCGCCGCGACCTGCGCCGGCGCGCGGCCGAGCGTGCGAGCGGCGCCAGAGCGCACGGCCACGGCCGCGTCGCCCGCCAGGGCTGCCGCAAGCGACCAGGCGCGATCCGGCTCGCACGCCTCGAGCAGGTCGAGGGCGCGCACGCGCTCGCGCGGCGAACGAGAAACCTCGCGCGCGGCCTGCTCGAGCCCGTCGGCCCAGCGCGAACCCGCATGCTCGCGCAGCGAACGGACTTCCGCGCGCGCCCATGCACTGGAGGGCTGGGGCTGGCGGAGCGCTCGCTCGACGGGGTCCTCGACCGGCTCGCGGAGCGGCAGCTCGCCCCGGTACACGAGCCGATCCAGCCGGCCGACGGCGCCGCGCCCACCGCTCGTGAAGTAGAGCCAGCCGTCGGGCCCGACCTCGAGGTCGGTGACCGCGAGGCCCGAGCGCACCTGGACGAGGGTCTCGATCTCGCCGCGGAAGGTCGCGCCGGCGGGCTCGAGGCGCAGCGCGAGGATGCGTCCGAGCGACCAGTCGCCGGCGAGGAGCGCGCCGCGGTAGCGCTCGGGGAAGCGCTCGTGCTCGTACACGGCTAGCCCCGTCGGCGAGCCTCGGCCGACGTCCGCGAGCGCCGGCAGCGTGTCGAGGTGCCACGGCGGCCGGACGTCCGACCCCGGCCGCGAGCCGTAATCGCCGAAGGGAACCGCGTGCAGGAAGCGCACCGGCCGGTACCAAGGGAGCCCCAGGTCCCACTCCATGTCGCTGTCGAAGGTGACGAGCTCGCCTTCGACGAAAGCGAGGTCGTAGGGGTTGCGATAGCCGACCGAGTGGCAGATCCAGTTGCCGCTCGAGGCATCGATCTGCACGACGTGCCCGCACGGATAGCGCGAGTCGATCCCGTGGCCGAGCGGATCGGGGAGCGGCGGCACGAGCTGGCCTCGCCCGCGCGCGAAGAGCGGCTGCTCCGACTCCGGCGGCGAGGCCATCCGCGCCTCGTCGCCGATCGCGAGCCACAGCCGCCCGTCCGGACCGGCGACGAGGCCGTGCGCGCCGTGCTCGCTGCCGCCGCGAATCGGCGCGACCAGCTCGATCGAGCGCGCGCCGAGCCCGTCCGGCTCGGGTTGCACGCGCCACACGCCCAGCTCACCGGCGCGCTTGCCGACGGCGTACAGCGCGCCGTCGAGCCAGCAAAGGCCCTGGCAGCCGGTGAGCTCCTCGGTCAGCGTGCCCCAGGTCGGCTCGTCGCCGGTCACGTCGGCCCAGAGGATCCCGCCGTCCTCGAGCGCGACGAGCGCGCGGCCGCGCTCTTCGAAGGTCAGCGCCAGGTACGAGCCGGTGCGCTCCAGGGCGCGCTCGACCGCGAACCCGTCTGGCAGGTCGAAGACCTGCGAAGGAGCGGCGACGGCGCTCGCGAACCAGCCGCCGAGGGCCGCTCCCATGACACCCATTCTCCAGGGCATGCTTCGGGATACCTGGATCGCCATCAGAGGGTGCGTTGCGTCGAGCGTACGAAACGCATGTGCGCCGCAGAGTCTACCTGCCTCTTCCGATCTTCCTCCGCCCCTTCATCTTCCCGAGGAGTACCGGTCGCTACGTGCTCGCGCCATGGCAGGTCCGCGACGTGCGCAGCGTCAAGGACACAAAGTGAAGCTGACCGCGTCGCTCAGGCTGGTGTCGTTCGGCGGTGCGAAGGCAGGATCGCGGCTCCAAGTCTGGGCCCACACCCCTTGGCCGGCGACCAGCGCCGGATCCTTTCCGCTCGCAACGTACGCATTGAAGTCGATCGAGAACGATCCGCCGCAGGGAGCGGTACCGCCGGAGTGCTGCAGCATCGTGCGCACGAGCGGCTGCTGCGCGCAGAGGGTGCCGCCATGGAAGGGCAGGTTGCTCGGTCCGCTCTTGCTGTAGAAGTACAGACCCAACACGTTGTCGAGGACGTTGCTCGTGTCGATCATGAAGCCGCTGCCCGCGCTGGCGCTCGGATTGCCGGTGGCGGCGATCGCGGGCACGCAGCCCGCCGAGTTCGTCTTTGCACTGCAATAGATGGAGATTGGTGGGCAAGGGAGTTCGTAGCGCGCGACCCAGGCATCGGTTCCGCCTACCTGCGGCCCGCCGAGGCTGCCTGACGTGTAGCCGCTCACATACATCCCGCCCGAGCCGTCAGGCGCAGCTGCGTATGCGAAGTCGCTGCCGCTCGTGCCGAGCTGCGTGATCCAAAGCTGGTTCCCGGCGCCATCGTAACGTGCCAGCCAGACGTCCGCGCCGCCCGCGCTCGACCCGCCCAGGCTGCCGCTGGTCGAGCCACTCACATACACGCCTCCGGATAGGTCTGGCGCAATCGCTTCGCCGAAATCAGTGGCGCTCGTTCCGATCTGTCGGACCCAGAGCTGATTGCCAATGCCGTCGTAGCGCGCCAGCCAAACGTCATAGCCGCCGACGTTCGGCGCGCCCAGACTTTCGCTTGTAATGCCGCTCACGTACACGCCGCCCAACCCGTCCGACGCGGCGGTGGACACTTCGTCGATGCCGTTCGTCCCGAGCTGGCGGATCCAGAGCTGGGTACCCCCGCTGTCGTAGCGCGCCAGCCAAGCGTCGGGACTGTTACCCATGTTGGATCCGCCAAGACTACCGCCAGTCATGCCGCCAATGTACACGCCGCCCGACCCGTCGGGTGCGGCGGCTAACGCATGGTCGAAGGTGTTCGTTCCGAACTGTAGGATCCACAGTTGGTTCCCCGCGCCGTCGTAGCGTGCCAACCAAGCATCGACGGAGCCTCCGGTTGGTCCGCCGAGGCTGCCAAGGGTGATCCCGCTCATATACACTCCACCCGATCCATCCGGCGCGGCGGCGTACGCGTGGTCGTAGGTGTTCGTCCCGAGCTGGCGGATCCAGAGCGGATTCCCCCCGCCGTCGTAGCGCGCGAGCCAGGCGTCGCCATGTCCAGCGTTGGGCCCGGCGAGGCTGCCAACGGTGATGCCGCTCAGATACACCCCGCCCGATCCATCCGGCGAGGCGGCCGACGCCGAGTCACCCCTGCTCGTGCCGAGCTGGCGTATCCAGAGCGGGTTCCCGGCGCCGTCGTACCGCGCCACCCAAGCGTCCAAATCGCCCGCATTCGGGCCACCAAGGCTGCCAAGCGTAGAGCCGCCAAGGTAGGTCCCACCCGACCCGTCGGGTGCGGCAGCTAATGTGGCGTCATGCTGGTTCGTGCCGAGCTGGCGTATCCAGAGCGGGTTCTGCGCAGCCGCAGGAGCTGCGGCGAGCGAGAGCAGCATCGTTGCCCAGGTGCGCCAGAGCGAGCGGGTAGTTAGCGTGCAACGGAAGCAGGCACGAGCGTGGGTCATGAGGGATCTTCTGAAGATGGAGGATGACATCGAGGTTTAGATCGTTCGGTCTGGATCGTGGCGGTTCCGCGCACGCCTTCGGCCGATCCGGCCCGAGCCCGGCTAGCAAGCCTCCGGTGGAGAGCGCTAGTGTCCCACTTGAAGCGGGTTACAGGCCGTGCAACCGTCGGCAGGGTCTAGCCTCTCACCCGCCACGCTCGGCCGCGGGCGGCGTCCGCAGTTCGCCTCAGGGTGGTCAAGCCCAGCGCTCCTAGCGAACTCGCGGCCGTTTCCCCTCGAAGCCTCGCTCCAGCTCC
>DATKBQ010000614.1:0-10131 GCA_035546375.1 Planctomycetota bacterium
GCCAACCGCGTGCTCGTCCTCTTCCAGTGGGCCTGGTACTACGTCACGCACAACCGCACGGCGCGGTTGATCACCGAGCAGGACGAGGGGACCACGCCGCGTGCTGGGAACCTCTGAGCGCAGACCGCCCGCTTCCGTCCGCCGCCGCCGCGCACGACCTCGCCGCCCGCGCCTCGAAAGCCTCGAGCGCGGCGCGCGCCGGCGGCGCGCAAGTCAGCGCGCCCGCCGCCGCGCGGCGCGCCTCAGCGGAAGCGCCGGCACCACTCGCAGTCATCCTCCTTGCACAGGAAGCCGCGAGGGTCGCCGGACCCGGAGTCGTCCACGACGTATCCGAGCCGGGCCAGGCTCGCCAGCGCCTCCGGGTTGTCCGAGGCCTCGCCGCTGAGGCCGAGCGGCCGGGCGTCCTGCAGCCAGTCCACGAGCAGGGCCCGCATGCGCCGCGCCCGCTCGGGCTTCTCGTCGACCAGGTTGCGTTCGCAGCGGGGGTCGCCGCTCAGGTCGTACAGCTCGACCTCGTGCTTCGACCGGTGGGGGAACGGGGCCCTCTCGGGGGATTCCCTCAGGTGCAGGATCAGGTGATGGGGGCCGATCCTCACGGCGGCCTGCCACGCGTGAGCGGCGATGCTGAAGCGCGGTTGCTCCTCGAGCGCCTTGCCGCCAGCGAGGAGGGAGCGCAGATCGCGCCCCGGGAACGCCACGTGCCGCAGGCCGGCAGCGTCGAGCAGCGTGCGCGCCAAGTCGGTGTGCATCACCGGCGTGCTCACGCGCATTCCGGCCGGCGCGCCCGGCCAAGCCAGGATCAGGGGCACGTGAAGGGTCCCGGGATAGAGGCCGGCGTGGTCGAAGTAGATGTCGTTGTCGCCGAGGGACTCGCCGTGATCGGAGACGAAAGCGATCACGCCCTCGCGGAAGGCCGGGTGATCGAGCAGGGGAGCGATCTGCTCGTCCTGGTAGGAGATCTCGGCCCGGTACTGCGCGCGCGGGAAGTCCAGGTCCCGCAGGCCCGGCAGGGAGCGCAGTCCGGGGTGCCGCTCCGGTGGCCCCTCGGGGACGGGCGGCTCGGGCAGGGACGGATCGAACGGGTCCGCGCCCGGGGGGTAGTACATGCGGTCGAACTCCCCGGGCGGCTCGTAGGGAGCGTGGGCGTCGTAGACGTGGACGAACAGGAACAGGGGCTCGGGCGGGGCCTCCGCGAGCCAGCGCTCGGCTGCCGCCGCGATCGCGTCCGAGCGCAGCTTGTCGCTGGGAGGGCTGAGCATGCGATCGAATCCCTGTCCCAAGCCTCCCACCTCCGGGCGCAGGTGACGGACGCTCACCAGCGCCCATGTGCGGTAGCCAGCGTCGCGGAAGCGCTCCGCCAAGGTCGTCGCCGACTCGGCGAGGCTCGTCAGGTTGTCCTGGACCCCCGTGTCCCGCGGATGGATCCCCGTGAGGAGGGCCGCGTGCGAAGGCAGCGTCACGTTGGATGGCGACGAGCACTCGGTGAAGATCACGCCGCGCCCTGCCAGCGCGTCGACGGCCGGGGTGCGCACCTCGATGCCGCTCTGCGCGACACCCAGGTGGTCCGCGCGGTGCGTGTCGCTGCTGATCAGGAGCACGGAGGGCCGCGGGGTCGGCGCCGGGCGGCTGATGCCGACCTCGGACACGAAACAGTCGTTGGCTCCGTCCAGCATGAAGCGGACCTCCAGGGCTCCACGAAGCGCCACCTGCAGCGGGACGCGCTCTTGCTGCCAGCCCCTGCTTGCGTGCTCGCCTCCCAGCGCGATGCGGTGGACCTGCTCGTGGCCCGCGTCGTCGGCGAAGCGGGCGAGTAGGGCGGACGAGGGCTCGGGCCGCGCCGTCTTCGGCAGGCGCCAGGCGAAGGCGATCTCGGATCCCTCCCCCGCCTGGACGCGCCCGCGCAGACCCCGTTCCCTCGAGACCCACGCCCCCCGGCGCGCCGCGTCCTCGTGCAAGACCAGCTCCCCGAACGGCTCGGGCGAAGCCTCGGCCGCTGACGGGTTCCGCAGGAGCTCGACCGAGAGCACGCCCACGCGCTGGGCCGGGCCGAGGAAGCTCAAGACCAGGTGGTCCCAGGGAACCGGCCCTCCGTCCCGCCATTCGAGCTCGAGGGAGACCCGTGCCGGCGCGGCGGCACGCAGCACCTCGCGCTCCGGGCTGGTGGCGACGGTGCGCTCACCGTGCCGGAGCTCGATTTGCAGGACCTGCAACCCGACGCTGGAGAGCGTCAGCGCCACCGTGTCGACGCTGCCCTGATCGCCTTCGAGCTCCCGCTCGAGGCGTTTGGATCCCGCGCCCTCCAGGACCAGCGCCGGGGGAGCATCCGGCGGGCTCTCCGGCAGGCGCATCGAGCCGCTGCGCGCCGCATCCGCGTGCCAGAGATCGGGCTCGAGGCCCGGCCAGAGCACGAGGGGCTCGGCAGCCTCCTCGAGCGGTTCACCCGTGGCGAAGGGCTCGAGTGCGACACGCTCGAAGGTCCGGAGCGCGGACTCCGACATGCCGGGCTTCGGAGACTCGCCGCCACCGCAGGCGGCGCTGCCCCACAGGAGCAGGAAGGCTGCGATCACCCCGGGCCCGCGCAGAGTCTCCAGTGCCTCGTCGAAGGAGGCCCGGACGGGGTCCGCAAGACCGGCGCCCGGCGGTGACGGGTCTCGGAGGGAGATGCTCGGGCTCATGGCGAATGGGCAGCCTCACCGATGGCCAGCTCGTGCACAAGATCCTCGCGCACCTCGCAGTTCCAACCCAGGCGCCACGGCTCGCGCCCGGCCGAGCGCCCCCCCCCGGGCTCGACCTCGCCGGATGACACCCCCGAGCTGGCCTGCCGTCCTGCAAGGTCATGCGCTGTCCTACCCCGAGGTAGACTACGCGCCCACAGGGAGGAGGGTCCGCATGCCGAATCACTATTCCGCCACGCGCAGCTTGCCGTTAGTGACCGCATTCTCACCCAAGGAGCGCCAACTGGCAGAGAAGGCGCTCAGGAAGCGGGAGGCGCAGGGGCATGCGTCCAACGCGTCGCGCGCCCAGAAGGCGTATCAGATCGCCGACAACGTCGAGCGCCAACTGCGCAATCACCTGGGCCTGCGGAAGTTCGCTGCGCTGCGGGATGGCCTCCGGCAGGAACGACTGGCCCTGCAAGATGCCATGCAGCCGCCCAAGGGCCTGAAGCGCGACTTCGCCAAGCAGAGGGTCGCGGGCAGGCGGAGAGTCGATTCGCTGCTTCGCAAGCTGGGCGCCAGCCGCGCCAAGGTCAACAAGATCCTCAGCGCGGCCGATGTCAAGTACGAGTCGGCGTTCCTCCCGGATCATCGCAAGGTCGCCTCGGGCTTCAACCTGTCGAAGAACCTCTCGAAGTGGTCGAAGCTGTCGCCACTGCACAAGTTTCCCCTGCCGTGGGGGGTGTTCGAGCAGGTGGAGGATCCGAACGATCCGCATCGGTGGTTCCTGTTCCGGCCGCCGTTCTTCGGGTTCCTCTTCAGCGAAGATTCCATCACCACCAGCAGCTTCACCGTCGACCGGCTGATGTTCCTGCATCCGCCCTCGGGCCTGGTCGGCAACGAGTGCCGGATGGACTGCAGCGATGCCGGCAACTTCGACGCCGCCCACATCATCGGCGAGGCGCAGATCGCCTTCGCGTTCACACCGCCGACCGCCGGCATCATCGAGGTCCTCATCGATGCCCAGAGCACGTTCGACACGCACAATGTCAGCTTCAAGGACGAGTTTGGGTTCTCCGAAGCGTGGTGCAATCAGCACAGCTACCTGATGATGGACGTGCTGCATCCCAACGTGCCCCAGCCTTCGCTGGCTCTGATGTCCTCGATGGCCGAGGAGACCGATGGCGATGACTTGGTCGCTAGCCAGCAGAACTTGGCGCGCGGCCAGCACTTCTTCGCCCAGCTGCTCAGCTCGGGCCCGGTTCCCGGGGGTCAGACCGTGATCATCACCGTGGGAGCCCGGACGTTCGACATCAGCCGAGCCGACGATATGGAGCTGCACAGCCGGTCCAATTGCCAATGGTTCATCAGCTCGGTCGAGGCTCGCGTCGCGCCTTGAGCGAGGACGGCGGCAAGCCACGGATCACACGGGGTTCTGGCGCCTGCGACCGAGAGGCGAGACCCCACTGCGGCGGGAAGCGCAGGCTGGGTGCGGCCCATGGCCGCGGAAGTTTTCGCGCCCTCCGTTGCCCTTCCCGGGCTTCCTCCCCCACATCCGAGGAACGCTGCTAGGCTCCTGTCGAGCCGCCCCCCTTGCTCGCCTCTTCCCCGGCCCTCCGGGCCCAGGAGCCCCCATGCGCCTCTCGAACGCCTCGTTGCTCGCCACGCTCGCGCTCTGCGTCCTGGCCGGCGCCGCCTCCGCCCACGACGACGACCCCAAGCTGCTCGACCGCCAGGCGCCCTACGCGGGTCCCGGCTCCATCACGGTGGTGCCGAGCGGCAGCCCGCGCGCGATCGCCGGCACGAACGGCAACTTCAACTCGTTCGGCGTGACGCTGCTCTCCTGGCTCAGCCTGTCCGACTTCGGAAGCTTCACCGTCGGCAACGACTGCTGGGGCTACGTGTCACCGTCGGGCCGCGAGTACGCGCTGATGGGCCTCAACGCGGCCACCGGCTTCGTCGAGATCACGAACCCCTCGAGCCCGGTGATCGTCGCCGTCATGAGCGGCCCGAACTCGAGCTGGCACGACATCAAGGTCTTCGGCCACTACGTGTACTCGGTCAGCGAGGGCGGCAGCGGGATCCAGGTCTTCGACGTCTCCCAGATCGACAACGGCGTCGTCACGCTCGCCAACACGATCACGACCGGCGGCTCGACGCTGGCGACGCACAACGTCGCGATCAACACGCAGAGCGGGTTCCTCTACCGCTGCGGCGGCAGCAGCAACGGGTTCAGGATCTACGACCTGAACCCCAACCCGGCCGCGCCGGCCTTCGTCGGCTCCTGGACCTACAAGTACGTCCATGACGCCCAGGTCGTGAGCTACACCAGCGGGCCGATGGCGGGCAAGGAGATCGCCTTCTGCTGCACCGGCTTCAACGGCGGCGGCACGCAGACCGGCCTCTCGATCCTCGACGTCACCGACAAGGCGAACATCACGATCATCACCGAGCTGTTCTGGCCCGGCGCCGGCTACTCGCACCAGTGCTGGCTCTCGGAGGACCGCCAGTACCTCTACCTGAACGACGAAGCCGACGAGCCGCCGAAGACGACGACCACCTACGTGTTCGACGTCGCCGACGTCTACAACGCCAGCTACCTCGGCAGCTTCACCGCCGGAAACCCGGCCATCGGCCACAACGCCTACGTGCGCGGCACGCTGCATTACCAAGCGAACTACCGCAGCGGCCTGCGGGTTTACGACCTGGGCCAGAGCCCGACCAGCCCGCCCGAGGTCTACTTCTTCGACACCTACGAGGCCAACGACAACCCGAACTTCAACGGCCTGTGGAGCTGCTTCCCGCTCTTCCCGAGCGGGGTCGTGATCGGCAGCGACGTGGAGAAGGGGCTCTTCATGTGGTGGGTCGGACCGACGCCGATCTCGATCGACCTGGTCGGCGGTCCGCCGCCGCTCGCCAACCCGAACGGCATGAGCTTGCCGGTGACGATCCTCGAGCAGAGCCCGGGGCAGCTCGTGGCCGGCACGGCGAAGCTGCACTACGAGGTCGGCGCCGGCTTCCAGACCGTGGACCTCGTGCCCCAGGGCGGGTCGTCGTACTCGGCCGTCTTCCCCGCGCTGCCGTGCGGCTCGAACGTTGCCTTCTACCTCAGCGCCCAGTCGGCGAACGGGATCACCTGGGCGGCTCCCGAGGGCGGGGCCGCGGCCGCCTGGCAGGCGCCGGTCGCCTTCGCGCAGACGGTCGTCTTCACCGATGATCTCGAGACCCACAAGGGCTGGACGGTCGGCTATCCCGGGGACAACGCGACCACCGGCATCTGGGAGCGCGCGGATCCGGAAGGCACGGCGGCGCAGCCCGAGGACGACCACACGCCGGCGCCGGGGACCCTGTGCTACGTGACCGGCGCCGCGTCGCTCGGCAGCGTTGGCGGCAACGACGTCGACGGCGGCGTCACGACGCTCCTGACGCCGGTGTTCGACCTGTCGGCGCGGCCGAACGCCGTCGCCGGCTACTGGCGCTGGTACTCCAACGACCAGGGCGGGGCCGCGAACAGCGACGTCTTCGAGGTCGACGTGACGAACGGCGGGGTCTGGGTCAACGCGGAGACCGTGGGCCCGGCCGGACCCGAGACCGGCGGGGGCTGGTTCTACCACCAGTTCCGCGTCGCCGACTTCGTGACGCCGAACGCGAGCGTGCAGATCCGCTTCCGCGCCTCGGACTTCGGCGCGGGCTCGATCGTCGAGGCCTGCGTCGACGACTTCCAGATCCAGGACCTCGACTGCCAGCAGCAGCCGACGAGCTACTGCACGGCCAAGGTGAACTCGCTCGCCTGCGTGCCGCAGATCGGCTTCAGCGGCATCCCGAGCGCGTCGGCGGGGGCCGGCTTCTCGATCAGCGCGGTGAACGCGCTGAACCAGAAGAACGGGCTCCTCTTCTACGGAAAGAGCGGGTCGCAGGCCCTGCCCTTCCAGGGCGGGTTCCTGTGCGTGAAGGCGCCGACCATCCGAACGCCGGTCCAGGCTTCGGGGGGCACGCCGCAGCCGGGGAGCGACTGCACCGGCACCTTCGACATCGACTTCAACGCCTGGATCGCCTCCGGCGCGGATCCGGCGCTGATCGCCGGCGCGCAGGTGTGGGCCCAGTACTGGAGCCGCGACCCGGGCTTCGCACCGCCCGACAACACCAACCTGACGGACGCGCTGGCGTTCACCGTCCAGCCGTAGCGCGACTGCAACGGGGGCGGCCGGGTCAGTGCCCGTCGCCGCCCACGTAGCCGAGGCGCCTCAGGGCTTCCTCGGTCTGGGGGCCGCTCGGGAGCGGCTTGCCGCGAACCGCTTCCGCGGCGCGCTCCTCCCGGATCCGCGCGAGCAGCGCCTTCACGCGCTCGGGCTCGACCGCCGCGAGGTCGCGCCGCTCGCCGGGATCGGCGGCGACGTCGTAGAGCTCCGGAGCGGAACCTTCGCGCAGCACCAAGCGCCAGCGGCCGTCGAAGGCCGCCCGCCACGCCGCGTGCCCGGCGTGGGGGATCAGCTCCTGCTGCACGACGCGCTCGGGCGGGAGCTCGCCGAGGAGCGAGAGGCCGCTCGAGCCCGGGTCCTCGACGCCGAGCGCCTCGAGCACCGTCGGCCACAGGTCGAGGTGCGACGCGGGCAGCGTGCAGTGCGAGATGCCGTCGGGCCCCCGGACGCCCGGTCCGGACACGCCGCGCGGGTAGCGCACGATCAGCGGCACGCGCACCAGCTCACGCTGCAGCGTCTCGCCGTGGCAGAACCACCAGCCGTGCTCGCCCAAGGACTCGCCGTGGTCGGCGCTCACGATCACGAGCGCGTCGTCGAGGCCCTCTTCGCGCAGTGCATCCAGGAGCCGCCCGAGCTCGCGGTCGAAGAGCCGGATCTCGGCGTCATAGCGGTCGCGATAGACGCCGGCGCGGCGCTCCTCGCCCAGCGCCTGGTAGCGCGGGATGCGCCCGAGGCCGCTCGGCCCCTTGCCGACCTTCAGTTCCGGCCCGGCCGGAACTTCGGCGTCGAAGAGCCGAGCCAATTCCTCGGGCGGCTCGTACGGCCCGTGGGGGTCCTGGTAGTGCACCCACAGGAAGTAGGGGCGCCGCGAGCCGTTGCGCTCGAGCCAATCCAGTGCGGCGTCGGTCGTGTCCGGCGCGATCCGCTCGAACATGGGGCGGTTGCGCTCGCGGGTGGTCATCGTGTCGTCGAAGCTGTCGAAGCCCTGCTGCAGGCCCGCGTCGGGGCTCTCGCTCTGGCGGCGCAGGAGCCAGTTCGAGACGACCGCCCCGGTGCGGACGCCGGCCGCCGAGAGCCGCTCGGCCAGGGTCTCGACCTCAGCCGGCACGAGGCTCGTGTTGCCCGGGACCGCGCCGACCGCGGAGGGCATGCGGCCGGTCATCAAGCTGCTCAAGGCCGGCAGCGTCATCGGAGCGCAGGCGTAGGCTGAGTCGAAGACGACGCACTCGCGGGCGAAGGCGTCGAGGTTGGGGCTGGTGGGGCGGGCGTAGCCGTAGCAGCCCAGGCGATCGGCGCGCAGCGTGTCGCAGGTGACCAGGACGACGGCGCGCGCCGGCCCGCGGGGGGGGTCCGGGGAGCATGCGGCGAGCATCAGGCCGATCAGGGCGAAGCGACGCATCGAGAGACTGTAGCCCCTCGAGCAGCGCGGCGGGACCTCGGCTGCGTTCTTGCCAACGTACCGTGGAGCGAGGACGTACCCTGTCGGCGCACCCACCTCGCCCCGCCGATCGACCGGAGGCCGACTTGCTCCTCGCCCTCGCCCTCTCCTTCTGCGCCCACCCCGCGCCGCCGAACGCGGTTTCGTCTCTGCGCGACGATCCGGAGCGCCGCGAGCCCTCCGCGAAGGCCCCGGCCCACAAGGTGCTCGCGTGGACCTCGAAAGGAGGCCTCCGCTACACGTGGGTCCTGCCCAAGGGCTACGAGCCCGAGTCGCCGCGCAACCTCTCGGTGATCCTGCACGGCACGGGCCTCGACTACCGCTGGGGACACTGGAACAACAAGCCCGGCGTGTTCCGGCCCGAGGACGTGGTCGTTTCGGTCGACGGACCGACGCCCGACGGCGAGGCGCGGCTCTTCCTCGGCAAGCCGGAGGACGCGAAGGCCTTCCGCGAGTTCCTGGGCGAGATGCGCGAGACCTTCGCCGTCGACCGGGTGTTCCTCTACGGCCACAGCCAGGGCGGCTTCTTCGTCGTGTACTTCGCGGGCGAATACCCCGACGAGGTCGCGGGCGTCGTCGCCCACGCCTCGGGGGCCTGGAACTGGTCGAAGACCGGGAAGAGCGTGCGCAAGGTGGCGATCGCCTTCATGCACGGCACGAGCGATCCGGTGGTGCCGTACCGCCAGAGCCCCGGCTCGCGCGACCACTACGCGAAGCAGGGCTTCGAGCTGCTGCACCTGCGCCGGCTGCCCCAGTACAACCACTGGCCGAACGCGGTGCGCGCGACCGAGACCTTGGGATGGGCCCAGGGCATGACCGCAAAGGATCCGCGCGAGGCGCTGGCGGTGGCGAAGGAGATCCTGCGGCCGAAGGGCAGCGACGAGTACCAGTGGCAGACCCTGGTCGGCTTCGCCGGGGCGCGCGACGTCCTGCGCCGGCTCGAGGGCAAGGGGCCGGCTCCGTTCGCGGAGGTGCCGCCGGAGGTGGAGAAGGACGCGCGCGAGCTGATGGGCGCGATCGAGGACGAGGGCGCGAAGCACGTCTCGGCCCTGCGCAAGGCGATGGGGAAGCCGAAGAAGCTGGAACTGGACGGGAAGGCTTGGCTCGGGCACCTGGTGTCGTTGCGCGAAGACTTCCGCGGCGTGGACTCGGTGGAAGCCTTCGTCGAGGAGATCGGCTACGACAAGCTCTCAGCCGCGCACGCCAAGACGGCGGGCAAGATCCTCGACGCCTGGTACGGCGGCGGGCCGCCCAAGGGCATCTACGAGGAGGTCGCGGGCGGGATCGGCGAGTCCTTCCTCTTCGAGGGGTTTCCGCCGGAGCTCGCGGAGAAGATGGAGGAGTGGCACGGCGACGCCAAGAAGCTCGGCGTCTCTCCGCGCGCGCAGAAGCAGTACGCGCAGTTCGAGGCCTGGCGGAAGGGCTGGAAGGAAGGCCTCGACGCGTATCAGGACGTCTGGAAGCGTTGGAAGTTGCCTTGAGGGCGAGTCGGGTGGTCGGTGGTGGACAGAGTGGGTCGAGGGCGCAAGCGTGCAGGGGCGCCCTTCGGGCGCTTCGGCGGCCGAGTACGACCGCCGGACTCCGCGTCCGGTTCGGCCGCAGACGGCCGAACCTACCGCGGAGTTCAAAAGCGGAGCTTCGCGCCCGAAGGCCTTGGAGCCGTAGTTGCCGGGTCGTGTAGGGCTCCTAGACGTCCAGCATCCTCCCCGGCCGGATCTCCGGCGTCCAGAACTCGTCGTCCTCGTGCGGCATGCGCGGGACGCCGAAGACCAGGAATCCGGCGAGCACGAGGAGGAACGCGACGAAGGCCAGCGGCGACCACCACGGCAGGAGTCCGCCC